>NZ_JBHVEE010000072.1:0-48613 GCF_042802415.1 Streptomyces sp. NPDC057486
CCCTCTCTCGGTATCACCGCACAGCAACCGTTACGGCGTGACCTTCTCGATCACGACGCTACCGGTGCCCGCAGCGGTGCCGCGGCTGTTCACCAGCTGGACCTCGCCGAAGAACTGACGTCCCTCGGGAGCCGCACCGGCGACCACGACCTCGGCGCCGATCTGTGCCGAGGCGCCGTTGGCCAGGTTCACGGCCTTCGACTCGTCGACCTTGAGCGTGCCGAGCGACGGCGTGTAGTACACGTCGCGGTAGTTGTACGTGGTGGTCCCGGCCGGGACCGAGTAGCCGTCGACGACGACCGTGTACGTACCCGCGGCGGGCTTCGCCAGGCTCACCGCCTCTTCCGAGCCCGCGCTCGTGGAGGCGCCGACCTCGTTGCCGGCCGCGTCGAGGACGTACAGGTCCAGGTCGGCGTTGGCGTCCGAGGTGCCGCCGATGGCGACGTCCAGCTTCTCGACGCCCGCACCGATGGTGACCGTGGTGACCTGCTGGTCATGCGTCTTGATCGACGGGGTTGCGACCTTGGCCGAGCCCAGCGAGCCGCCCTTGAGCTTGCCCTCCAGGTCGCCCGCACCGTTGGTGACGGTCCAGTTCACCGCGGTCGGCGTGCCGATCTTCGCCTCCGGCAGCGTCTGGACGGCCGGGTCGAAGGAGGCGCCGAGCAGGGAGACGTCGAGCTTGAACGGGTTGTCCAGCAGCGGCGACGTACGCCGTGACTCGACCTCGATCTCCCAGACACCGGGCTGCGGGTCGGCGTACGAGCGCACGTCGGGGCGGCAGGTGTTGTTCGGGTTGTCGTAGTTCGGGTAGCAGAACGGCGTTCCGCTGTTCTCCATCTGCACCCCGTACGGGTGGATGGAGATGAACCGGGTCTGGCTGCCCGAGCGCAGGGCGCTCATCGCGACCTCAAGGGTCTTGGCGCCCTCCGGCACGTTCACGAAGTACGACGTGGTGCCGTTGCGCTGCACCGAGCCGGATGTCGTGAAGGCATAGGCGGGCTTCACCAGGTCCTTGGCGACGACGACGGTGGCGAGGATCTGCTGGTCCACACCGGAGGTCTTCGCGTCATCGACCTGCAGGATCGCGCTGTGCACGCCCGCGGTGCCCGGCTTCGCCTGGACCTTGACGGTCACCGGCTTGCCCAGCGGCAGGGAGACGTTGCTGCTGCCGGTCAGGGTGAAGGTGCCGTCGTTGTTCTTCCAGGACAGCTTGTGCGCGACGGCCTTGTCCGGGCCCGTGGTGCGGGTGACCGTGACGTCGTACGACTTCGTCTGGCCGGCCTTCAGGCCACCCTCGCGGTCGTACAGGCCGGTACCGAAGCCGGGGGTCTGCAGCGCGAAGTCGATCGCCGTGTCGACCGGGGCCTTCACGGAGTACTCGTGCGCCGGGGCGCCCTGCTTCGCGATCAGCTTCCAGGCGTCGACGATGTTGATCAGACCGGCACCCTGGGCGTGCGCGGGCACACCCTCGATGTGCGTGGCGCTGGTGGTCAGCGCGGTGCGCAGGTCGGCCGGGGGCAGCTCGATGTGCTTCTGCTTCGCGGCGGACAGCAGCAGCGCGGTCGCACCGGCGGCCTGCGGCGAGGCCATCGAGGTGCCCTGCAGCATGGAGTATCCGGCCGGGAGCGAGTAGCCCGCCTCCTTGACCGGGCCACCGGGCAGCCAGGTCTGGGTGGAGTTGATGGAGGCGCCGGGCGCACTCAGGGTCGGCGTGAAGCCGCCGTCCTCACGCGGACCGCGCGAGGAGAACGGCATCATGTCGTACTTCTTGGTGACGTTCGAGCCGTAGTTGGCGGCCCAGGTCTCCTTGGAGACGGACGCGCCGACGGAGATGACGTGGTCGGCGAGGCCGGGGTCACCGATGGTGTTCACACCCGGGCCGTCGTTGCCGGCCGAGATGACCAGCTGGACGCCGTACGTGTCGATGAGCCGCTTGTACAGCACCGCGCGGGCGTTGCTGCCGTCGTTGAGCGGCGGCAGGCCACCGATCGACATGTTGACGACATCGACACCGCGGTTCACGACGAGGTCGGTCATGCCCTCCATGAGCGCGATGTTGGTGCAGCCGCCGGACCACGTGCAGGCGCGCGAGGAGACGATCTTCGCGCCGGGCGCGGCGCCGTTCATCTTGCCGCCGAACAGCCCGTTGGCGGCGGTGATGCCGGCGACGTGGGTGCCGTGCTCGCTCTCGATGACACCGATGTTGACGTAGTCGGACGTGTTGCCGGCCGCGTTGTAGACCACGTTCTTGCGGGTCTCGACGACGAACGGGATGCGCTCGACGACCTCGGTCCGCGGGTCGTCCGTGCCGAAGTAGGAGACCTGGTGCTTCTCCTTGTACGGCTTCATGACGGCGTCGTTGGAGAAGTCAGCGTCGTTGTTCAGGTCGACGCGGACGGTGCCGGCGACCGGGTCGTAGAGCACGGCCCAGGTGTCGGTGGTGTCACCGTCACGGTTGAGGTCACCCGCCATGTCGCCGCCGCGGGTGGCGGACTCGGCGAACACCTTGATCCTGTACGAGCCCTCGGGCGCCGAGTAGGTACGGCCCCCGTAGGTGAACGTCGGGCCGGACACGGCGTCCGTCATCCGCAGCCAGGTACCGTCGCCGTCCCTGACCGGGTCGGTGGCCGTCACCCAGTCGACGATCTTGCGCTCGCCGGTGGTGGTCTTCTGGAGCGCCGGGTGACCGAGGTCGACACCCGAGTCCAGGATGCCGATGGTCACGCCGCGGCCGTCGGCCTTCGGGTGGTCCTTCACGAAGTCGACCGCACCCGTCTCGAAGGACGGGTTGTACGGGTTCTTCGCCGGCGTTTTGCTGCTGGGCGCCGGGTAGGTGCCCGTGGACGCCGTCCTCGCCCCGGCGGCCCGGTCGCCCGAGGGCGTCGGGTCGTCGAGCATGATCTCCTGCTTGAGATCGATGCCCTGGACGGATGTCAGCTTCGAGGCAGCCTTGATGGTCGCCTCGGCGGTGGCAGTCGGCACGGTCGCGCGGACGTAGCCGAGCTTGTCGTACGTACGCTCCACCACGGACCCCTTGACGGCGTCCAACTTCTCGGTGACCTGCTCGGTCGCACCGGGGGCGGTGGCGACCATCATGGTGATGTTCTTCTCGCCCTTGGCCTGCGCCTTGGTCAGAAGATCGGCATCGGCCGCACCGAGCTTGTCGCTGTCGGCGGCTGTCTTCACGGGGGCGGTGGCCGGGTCGTCGGCGGCGAAGACCGGTGCGGCACCGGAGGCGGCCAGTGCGGCCACCAGACCGGCAGCGGCCGCGACTCGGGCCACGCGTCTCGCCCCGGATATGGAACTGGGGGATTCGGAGGTCATCAGCATCCCTGTATGTGAAAGAGAAAATCCGGAATTCGGTACCGGATGACCGCTCAGCCTTTCGCAAATGGCAGGGGTTTGTGGAGGGTTGGCGTGGGCGAGTTGCCGCCGTGGCGTACATCCGCCAATGGGGCTGATGCGTCATGAGGGACGAACCCGGCGATAACTCCCGTATCACCGGGGCAGGATGACCACATGCGCTGCGTGGTCACGGCCGACGGCCGCCATCAGCGCGGTACGCACCACGATCGCCAGCTGCTCCGGTGCTTCATGGAGCCTCTTCGGTGTGAGGTGGACGACGGTGACTCCGAGCCGCTCCAGCTGCTCCCGCTTGGCGGTGTACGCGGACCACTCCGCGTCGTGCTCGGCCTGGCGCCGGTCGTCGTCGAGCGCGCTGTGCCGGGGCGCCCCGGTGTCGAGCTCGACGGCGACCGCCTCGTTCGGCCAGTAGGCGTCCACCGCGCCCAGATGCGGCCCGCCCGGCAGTCTGAGGTCCACGTTCCACAACGGCTCCGGCAGGTCGTACGTCCGCACCATCTCGTACAACCGGCACTCCGCCGGCGTCCGCCCCTCGGCGAGCAACGAGTCCACGGCGTGCAGGACGTAGGCCCGGCCCAGGAGCTTGGCGCGGCTCAACTCCCGTACCACCGCAGCCGGCTCGCAATGCCCGGCGCGGACCGCCTCGGTGAGCAGGCTGCGTGCGGTGGAGGTGTCCCCGATCCCGGCGACCGCGTCCGCGAGCGCCCGTGCCACGGGGGCCACCGGCAGCCCGGCGAGCCGGACCGGGCTGGGTGGTTCGGCCGTCCGCACCACATGCGCGTACCGGGCGGACCGCAGTCGACGGGTACGGGGCACCAGAACGTCGATCCGGTCGAGCGAGCCCAGCGGCGGCGCGGCGGAGAAGCCGTGCAGGGTGAGCGCGGCGAGCCCGGTGACCATGCCTTCATCGTGCCCGGTCTCCGTCGCGCCGCGCCGCCGTCCGGCGTACAGCAGGGCGGACCGCAGTCGCTCCTCGCCGTTGGGCGGCCCCGGGTGCAGCACATAGACACCGGGCAGCGGCTGCTGCCACGGGCCACCGTCCCGGCACTGCGCGGCGGCGCGGGCGGGGGATACCCCGTGAGCCTTCAACTCCTCGATGGAGAGCACGCGTTGCTCTACGTGGGCGGGGAGACGGATGGGGTGCGAGGAGAGCGGGGCGTTCTGGGTCATGTTCCGGGGTATGCCGCACGCGGTCGTGCGGCTAACCCCTGTTACACGCCCGTCGACGATTCAGGACAAGTCAGTCCTAAAGTACGGGAGTTCGACAACCGAAAAGGCACGATCCCGCCCCCGATGTCCCCGCCCCCCGTCCGGCGCGGGGCGCGCTCAGAACCGGCCGCCGGCCCCCGCGTCACACGCCTGCGCCCGCAACGCCCGAGCCAGATCGTCCCGGGCCTCCAGCACCAGCCGCCGCAGCGCGGGCGCCGCGTCCGCGTGCGCCTCCAGCCACGCATCCGTGGCCGCCAGTGTCGGCTCGTCGTCCTGCAGTGCCGGGAACAGCCCCTTCACCACAGCCATCCCGATCTGGATCGACCGCTCGGACCACACCCGCTCGATCGCCTCGAAGTACCGCGCCGTGTACGGCGCCAGCAACTCCCGCTGCGACGGCTGCTCGAACCCCGCGATCGTCGCCTCCACCAGTGCGTTGGACAGCGCGTCCGACTCCACCACCGCCGCCCACGCCTGCGCCTTGACCGCCGCCGAGGGCCGGGAGGCCAGGCACCGGACCTGGTGCCGCTTGCCGGACGCCGTGTCGTCCCGGGCCAGTTCGGCATTGATCACCGACTCGTCGGCGACCCCGTGTGCGGCCAGCGGGGACAGGAACGCCCACCGCAGCTCCTGGTCGACCTCGAGACCGTCGATCCGCGCGGACGCCCCCAGCAGCGAGGACAGCAGCTGGAAGTCCGCGTCCGAGTCCGCGACCGTCGCGAAGAACCGCGCCCACGCCAGCTGGTGCTCGCTCCCCGGCTCGGCGATCCGCAGCTCGCGCAGCGCGCCTGCGGCCAGCGCCCGGCCGCCCTCCTCGCGCCACCCGGGGGCGGCATAGTGGACGAGCGCGGTCCGGGTCCAGGCGTGCAGCATCTGCAGGACGCCGATGTCGGACTCCCGGCCGGAGAAGTCCAGCACGAGCGAGATGAAGTCGCGGGCCGGCATCAGCCCGTCCCGCGTCAGGTTCCACAGCGCGGACCAGCACAGCGCCCGCGCCAGCGGGTCGGTGATGTCACCGAGATGTGCGCGCAGCGTGTCGAGGGAGGCCTCGTCGAAGCGGACCTTGCAGTACGTGAGGTCGTCGTCGTTGACCAGGATCAGCTCGGGCCGCTCGGCCCCGGCCAGCGCCTCGACCACCGTGCGCGCCCCCGCCACGTCCACCTCGGCGCGCGCGTACCGCACCAGGGCGCCGTCGGTCCTGCGCCGGTACAGGCCGACCGCGACCCGGTGCGGCCGCAGCTCCGGGTGCGACTCGACCGCCTCCTGGAGCACCGCCAGCTCCGTCACCCGGTCCGCCGCGTCGTACGTCACCACCGGCGTCAGCGAGTTCACGCCCGCCGTCTGCAGCCACGACCGCGACCAGGTGACCATGTCCCGCCCGGACGTCTCGGCCAGCACCGACAGCAGGTCGCCCAGCTGTGTGTTCCCGTACGCGTGCTTCTTGAAGTAGCGCCGGGCGCCCTCCAGGAACGCGTCCCGCCCCGCGTACGCCACCAGCTGCTTCAGTACGGAGGCGCCCTTGGCATAGGTGATGCCGTCGAAGTTCAGCTTGGCGTCCTCCAGGTCACGGATGTCGGCCGTGATCGGGTGCGTGGACGGCAGCTGGTCGGCCCGGTACGCCCAGGACTTGCGGTTGTTGGCGAAGGTGATCCAGCCGTTCTCGAAGCGGGTCGACTCCACCATGGAGAACGCGCCCATGAAGTCGGCGAACGACTCCTTCAGCCACAGGTCGTCCCACCACTGCATGGTGACGAGGTCGCCGAACCACATGTGCGCCATCTCGTGCAGGATGACGTTGGCGCGGCTCTCGTACGAGGCCTGTGTCACCTTGCCGCGGAAGATGTACTCCTCGCGGAACGTGACACAGCCCGGGTTCTCCATCGCGCCGAGGTTGTACTCGGGCACGAACGCCTGGTCGTACTTGCCGAACGGGTACGGGTAGTCGAAGTTGTCGTGGAAGAAGTCCAGACCCTGCTTGGTGACGAGGAAGATGTCGTCCGCGTCGAAGTGCCGGGCGAGCCCCTTGCGGCAGAGGGCGCCGAGCGGGATGTCCAGCGTCGTGCCGTCGTCGAACGTACGGCTGTAGGAGTCCGTCACGTGGTGGTACGGGCCGGCGACGACCGCCGTGATGTACGTGGAGATCGGCTTCGTCTCGGCGAACCGCCAGACCCCGCCGTCCCGGGACTCCTCCGCCCCGTTGCTCCAGACCGTCCAGGCCTCGGGCGCCGTCACCTCGAAGCGGAAGGGGGCCTTCAGGTCGGGCTGCTCGAAGTTCGCGAAGACGCGTCGCGCGTCGGCGGGCTCGTACTGCGTGTAGAGGTAGACCTCGCCGTCCTCCGGGTCGACGAACCGGTGCATGCCTTCGCCGGTCCGGCTGTACGCGCACTGCGCGTCGACCACCAGGACGTTCTCGCCCTCCGGCAGGTCATTCAGCGCCACCCGCGTCCCGTCGAAGACGACCGCGGGGTCGAGTGCCTGCCCGTTCAGGGTCACCGACGTCACGCTCGGCGCCAGCAGGTCGGCGAAGGTCGACGCCCCCTCCCGCGCGGAGCGGAACCGGATCGTGGTCACCGAGCGGAAGGTCCGCGGATCGGCCGGCTGCTCCCCGCCGCCGTCCACGGCGTCGCCGCCGGCCTCGTCGATCGCGGAACGCACGTCGAGCACGACGTCGTATCCGTCGACGGTCAGCAGTTCGGCCCGCTCGTGGGCCTCGTCGCGGGACAGGTTCTGACCGGGCACAGGTGCACTCCTTTGTGTCACGTTCGAATGCTTTGATCCTCCCACGCGCGTTCCGGCCCCGGTCGCCGGGAATGACGGGGACGTTCTGCGGTGTTCTCGCGCACAGATGCGATTGCCTCGTGAGGAGAGACATGTCTGAGAACAGCGCGGTGCACGGCAGGACCCCCGCCGATTTCTGGTTCGACCCGCTCTGCCCCTGGGCCTGGATGACCTCCCGCTGGATGCTGGAGGTGGAGAAGGTCCGCGATGTCGAGGTCCGCTGGCACGTGATGAGCCTTGCCGTCCTCAACGAGGACAGGCTCGACGAGCTGCCGGAGGAGTACCGCGACATGCTGGAGACGAAGGCGTGGGGCCCGGTCCGCGTCGTCATCGCCGCCCAGCAGAAGCACGGCGACGACATCGTCGGCCCGCTGTACACCGCGCTCGGCACCCGCTTCCACAACGAGGGCGAGGGTCCCACCCGCGAGGCGATCGTGGGAGCGCTCAAGGACGTCGGCCTGCCGGTCGAGCTCGCGGACTACGCCGACTCGGACGCGTACGACGCCGAGCTGCGCGCCTCCCACAAGGAGGGCATCGACAAGGTCGGCCAGGACGTCGGCACGCCGGTCATCGCCGTGCCCGGCCCCCACGGCGAGCAGATCGCCTTCTTCGGCCCGGTCGTCACTCCCGCCCCGAAGGGTGAGGACGCGGCGAAGCTGTGGGACGGCACGCTGCTGGTGGCGTCGATCCCCGGCTTCTACGAGATCAAGCGGACCCGGACCCAGGGCCCGATTTTCGACTGATTCACCCGGTGCGGTGCGGGCTCCGACCGCCGTCCGGACCCCGCACCGCTTCACGCGTACAGCGCGTCCAGCTTCGGCAGCCGCAGCGCCACCCGCTCCGCGTCGTCGAAGCTGAAGTCCCACTCCGGTTCCAGGGCGGGGTAGTCGATGGTGAACGAGTGCTCGGGCATGCCCTGACCGGTCGTCACCGGGTACGCATCCCAGGCGACCCCGAGCATCTCCTCGCACTCGAGGTCGATGCCCGCAGCCGCAGCCTCGCGGACCGGCGGAAGCTCGGCGAGTGTGTCCGGATCGGCAACGACCCGCTCGAACACCTCCCGCCCCTGCGCGATCAGCCAGCCCCGGAAGTAGTCGAACCCGTCGTCGGAACAGCCTCCGTTGATCGTGTACGCCGCAGCCCAGAGCGGAGCCCGGTAGGAGGCGGCCATCAGATCCCAGAGCACTTGCTGCGCGGCGAGGATCTCGCCCGGTGGCCGGGTGGCCAGCAGCGCGGAGGCCCGCTCGACGACGGCCTCCGCATCCTCCGGGTCGCCGACCCGGGCGCGGGCGTCGTCGATCAGATTCCAGAAGTCCGTGGTGTCCATGCGGTGCAGCATGCCCGAGGCGTCTGACAGTCTCGGGTGCGGCGAGCTGCCGAGGGCGGCGGGAAGAGGGAAGGGGAGCGGGCGGACATGGACGTACGACCGGCACGCAGGTCCGAGGCCGAGGCGCTGACCGAGCTGGCCCTGGCATCGAAGGGCCACTGGGGTTACGACGAGGCGTTCCTCGCCGCCTGCCGCGACGAACTCACCATGCACCCGGCCGACATCGACCGCCGCCGCACCGCCGTCGCCGAGGAGGACGGCCGCGTCCTGGGCTTCACCACTCTGGACGGCACCCCGCCCGACGGTGCCCTCGGCATGATGTTCGTCGCCCCGGACGCGCTGGGCCGCGGCATCGGCCGGCTCCTGTTCGAGCACACCATGACGGCGGCCCGCCGCCTCGGCTTCGTATGCCTCACCATCGACGCCGACCCTCACGCGGAGCCGTTCTACCTCGCGATGGGCGCGGTACGGATCGGGGCGACCCCGTCTGGGTCCATCCCCGGCCGCGAGCTGCCGCTGCTGGAGTACGTCCTCACGTCGAACTGACTCCTTGCCGGGGGACGGGGCCTCCTTCGACGGGCTCGGCGGTCCGGCGCCCGGCCGCGGCCAGGGCCAGGGTGACCGCGAGCGAGGCTCCCGCCATCACGGTCATCGCCGTCCCCGGTGAGGTCCGCTGGGCGACGGCACCCGCGAGTGCGGCCGCGACGCCCTGCATGGTGAGCATGCCGGAGGAGTGCAGTCCGAGGGCCTGACCGGTGATCTCGTCCGGGGTCAGGGCCATCAGCCGCTCCTGGAGCAGCAGACTCGCCGAGAACCCGACCGAGGCGAGCGCGGCCAGCGCGAATGCGAGCGGCAGCGCCGGACGCGCGGCGAAGAACAGATACGGGACCGCCAGGAGCAGCAACATCGGCATGGCCAGCCGCCCCCGTCGGCGCTGTGCGAGGAACCGGCCCGCCACGGTGTCCCCGATGAGCATCCCGAGCGCGGCACAGGCGAACAGCAGCCCCGCGTGGTCAGGGGCGTACGGGACGAACAGCGACTCGCAGCCGACGACCAGCCCGTTCGGCACCCAGAGCGCGAGGTAGACCCGGCGGCGGGGCCCGGACGACCACAGAACGGCGTTGGTCCGCCATGTCTCGGCGACCGACGGCCGCCCCGCGGCGCGCGGCGGACGGCGGGTCAGCCCGAACCGGGCGACGGCCGCACCGGTCAGATACATGGCGGCCGCGACCAGCAGCGTGCCGCGCGCCGACAGCGTCGTCACCAGCAGACCACCGAGCGCGAACCCGCCGATCTGCATCAGGCCGACGCACATGTTGAGTACCGAACGCCCCAGCAGATAGCCGTCCTTGGACAGCACCTCATTGAGCAGCCCGTACCGCACCCCGCCTCCCACGGCGGCGACCACACCCTGGGTCAGGACGATCGCGAAGACGACCGCCAACGGAAGCCCGGGGACGGCCAGGGTGGCGGTGGCCAGCCCGAAGGTGAGCGCCATGCCGGTCATCGCGGCCCGTGGCGGCAGCCGGTCGGCCGCCGACATCAGCACGGTCGCTCCGATCACCTGGGCGAGCGAGGAGCCGAACATGGACAGGGCGGCGAGCAGCGGCGATTCGGTCGCGGCGTAGACGAGGGTGCCGAGGGCCAGCCCGCTCATCGTCGACCCCGCGACCTGTAAGGCACTGGTCGCGAAGAGCGGTCCGAACTGCGGCGTGCGGAAGAGTTCCCGGTAGGTGCGCATGCGGGGAGTCTCAGAGGCCGCCCACGGCGACCGTTAATGTTTCGCGAGGAGGCGAAACGTCATGGGCCTGTGGCAGATCAACACGGACACGCTCGCGGGGAGCCGGTTCGTCGTCTCGCCGCTCGCCGAGGCCGTCTCCGCCCTGAACGCACTGGAAAGGGGACGGGCCGAGCACCCCGGCGAACGGGCCTGGCTCGACGCCCATCTGCCCGACTACCGGGCCCGGCAGGCCGCTGATGCGGTCGCCGCCCGCCTCGTACCCGCGGCTCTCGGCGGGAGCTGGAACGCGGACTTCATCACCCCCACACCGACGGGCGAGGGCGCGCCGTCCTTCGAGGAGGAGCTGGCCCCCGTCCGGGCGACCACGTCCGAGCGGGCCCGAGCGGATCTGGTGGTGTCTCTCGACGGTGCTCCGCTGCCGGCCCTCCTGGACCGCGACGACCTGGCGCAACGTGCCGCCGACGTCCTGCACTGGGTCTGGCACCGGACCGTGCTGCCGGACTGGCCGCGCCGCCGCCGGATCATCGAGGCGGACATCGTCGCGCGCACCGGACAGCTGAGCCACGGCGGCTGGGCCGCCGCCCTGAGCGGTCTGCGCCCGGGCATGCGGTGGCTCGGCGGGAGCCGGCTCCAGATCAACGCGCACGACTACCCGCCGAAGCAACTGTCCGGCGTGCGCCTGTTCTTCGTCCCGGTCACCCAACGCTCCGGCTGGGTCTCCTGGGACGACGAAGCCGAGCGGTACGCCGTCGTCTACCCGTGTTCGGGCGCCCTGGCCGAGACGGGGCGGGCGCGGGTGCCCGACAGCCTGGGCCGCCTGCTCGGCCCCGCACGGGCGACGGTCCTTGCCCTCCTCTCCAGCCCGAAGAGCACCACCCAACTGGTGGCCCTGACCGGCCAGGGACTGGGGTCGGTGGGCCGCCACCTCAAGGTGTTGCTGGACAGCGGCCTGGCCGACCGCCGAAGGGCCGGGCGGTCGGTCCTGTACTTCCGTACGGACGTGGGCGACGTGCTGGTGGAGGCTCAGCGGGAGGGGGAGAGAGGTGCGAACGTTCTCCCGGCCCGGGGCAGGCATGAGCTGCGGGGCGGAACATCGGAGCCACGCGGTGAAGAACGAAGGGTTTGAGCCACTGCCGGAAGGCGATCATCCGGGCCGTCATGTCCCACATCGCCGAGTCCCTCGACACGGGATCGCGGTGACGGCGCCGGTGCCGGAGCCGGTGGGCAAGGTCCGCACGGGGCGGCCGCGTTCATCGACGGGGTGAAGGCCGGGGCCTTCACCGGCTGAGCCACTCCGTGACCTCGACCGTGTCCCCGACGGTCACCAGGCCCTCGCGGACCACCGCGTTCTTCGCGCCGAAGCTCACCTTGTTCCTGTACTCCGGCTCGCGGCGGTACGTCGCAAGGGTCCGGACCGGTTCCGGGCCTGCGCGGCGGCCGGTGCGCTGGTCGACGAGCGGGACGTTGCACCGCATCGCCCGTACCGAATGGGCGAGCTCCACGGAACCGAGGATCATCCGGCGTGCCCGGTCCTCGAAGTGCGGTTCGTCGTCGCCGGCCAGGACGATGTTGGCGCGGAAGCGGTCCATCGGGACGGGTGCGGCGTCGCCCCGCGCGGTGATACGGGCGTTGAGGCCGTCCAGGGAGGCCGTCGAGGCGACCAGCACCGCGTGGGCGTCGGCGAAGTTGACCTTGCCGGGGGTCTCGCCCCAGCCGTCCCGGTCGAAGTCGGGGGCCACCCGTACCAGGCGGGACTTGGCTCCGAGTGCGTCGGAGAACCATTCCGCGACCTCGTCCCCCTGGTCGGCGGCCGCGCCGAGCGGGCGGTCGAACATGCTGACCTCGCGGCGCGGGCCGTCTCGGTCGACCTTCAGACGGAGCGGTTCGACGCCCTGGGCGGACAGCGCCAACACCGCCCCGTCTTCCCGTACTTCGACCCCGATCGAGGCCATGGAGGAATGAGTGCGCTGGCTGCGGAAGGCGCCGTCCGCCGCGTCCACCACCATGAACGTCCGGTCGTGTTCGAGGCCGGTACCCAGGACCTGCACGGAATCGACCGTGGTACCGGCGCAGCCCTTGACCGGGTAGTAGGTGAGCTCTCGAACGGTGATCGTCACGATGTCCCCTCCGGGGCAGCCGCTTCGAGGTCGTCGACGCTGCCGGACATGATGGTGCGGATGTGTCGGGTGAGGTGCTCGGTGGGCCAGTCCCACCAGGCGACGGCGAGAAGCCGGGCAATGGTTTCTTCGTCGTACCGGGTACGGACCAGCCTGGCCGGGTTGCCGCCGACGATGCCGTAGTCGGGTACGTCACCGGTGACGACCGCGCCGGCGCCGATGATCGCGCCGTGCCCGATCCGTACGCCCGGCATCACCATGGAGTTGTAGCCGAACCAGACGTCGTTGCCGACGACCGTGTCACCCCGGCTCGGCAGCCCGGTCAGCAGATCGAAGTGTTCGGCCCAGGAGCCACCCATGGTGGGGAACGGGAAGGTGGAGGGGCCGTCCATCCGGTGGTTGGCGCCGTTCATGAGGAACCGCACTCCGGTCCCCAGTGCGCAGAACTTCCCGATGACGAGCTTCTCGGGGCCGTAGTGGTACAGCACGTTGCGGGTCTCGAAGGCGGTCGCGTCGTCGGGGTCGTCGTAGTACGAGTAGTCGCCGACCTCGATCAGTTCGGACTTCACCAGGGGCTTCAGCTGCACCACCCGGGGCAGGCCGGGCATCGGGTGCAGCACGGTGGGATCGGCGGGAACGGAACTCATGGCATCGATCATCGCACTCACCTCCCACGATTTGAGTTCCTTTTGGGAACTCCCGCGCTGTCGAGAGGGGCGCGGCGGGCCGATGGTGCTGCTCATCACCTACGGGCGGCAGCCGGGGCCGGGAGCGGGCGCCAGCGGGCGGTGACGTTCCGCATGACCAGGACGCTGTCCAGCGTCGCGGTGCCGGGCGGGAAGTGGCCCGGGTCGTCGAAGAACGACGACTGTGCCGCACGGACCCGTCCTGCCTCCACCCGCCAGGCATCCGTGTCCAGTTCCATGGCCTCGAGGCGGCGGCCCGAGTCCGCCGGGGAGAGTCCCCTGGTCCCTGCGCGGAAGAAGTCCGAGGCTTCCTGGAGGTCGGCGAAGAGCGCGCTGCCCCGCAGCTCGTCGGTGACCTCGGCGGTGACATCCACCCGCACCTCGCCATCCCGGGAGGCGAGCGCCACCCGCACCTCGTCCGGCGTCTCGCGGACCGCGAAGTCGGCGCGGCCGTGCTCGCCGGGGAAGATGCGGCCGCCCGCAAGGGAGTTGAGCAGTGAGGCGGTGTCACGGCGCGTGATGTAGACGCCGGTCTCGATGCCGTCGGGGCCGTCCCACTCGACGGAGATGCGGTGCGCGGCGTTCTCGCTGCGCAGGCCCACCGCCTGGGGTGCCCAGGAGGGGCGGGTGGAGCCGAGGCGGAGGAGGCAGATGCCGGCGACGGCGTGGCCGCGTACCAGCTGGGGGCGCAGACGGCCCGGCAGTTGGCGGGCCGCTGCGGCCGGGTCGACCCGGTAGTTCACGAGCAGACGGCGTTCGATGACGCTGGAGATCCGGGGCTGCTTCATGACGGGCCGCCTTCTGTTTCCGTGGCGGACCGCCACGCGGTGTGGCGCAGGACGATCTGCTCGGGGCAGACGGCGCTGAGGAACCGTCCGATGCTGGTCGCCAGCCGGTCCTCGGCCAGGGAGTAGAGGATGCGGTTGCCGTCGCGCCGTTCGGTGACCAGCCCGGCGCCCTTCAGCACGCCGAGGTGGCGGGAGATGGACGGCGCGCTGATCGCGAACCGGCCCGCGATCTCCCCGGCCGCCAGTTCACCGCCCCGCAGGTCCTCCAGGATCTGGCGCCTCGTCGGGTCGGCGAGGGCGCGGAAGGCGCTCGCCTCTGCATCGGTCTTTCCCATGACGCATGTTTAGCACATGAGCTAAATAGCCAACCATGCAAGCAGGGTTGGCGAAGAACCCCCGCGAGTCACGTCCTCGCGGGGGCTCCCCGTTCATCCGCCTGCCCGGTGAAGGTTGAGAAGACGATCACGAGGCAGGTCGCCTGTGTGCCCGGGTCAGGGGGCGAGCAGCAGTACGTCCGCGCGCTCCTTGGCGGCCGCGTACCGCTTCGCCACGTCCTGCCAGTTGACGACGCGCCACATCGCCTCGATGAAGTCGACCTTCTGGTTCTTGTACTGCAGGTAGAAGGCGTGCTCCCAGGCGTCGAAGACAAGGATCGGGACCGAGCCCTGGCCGACGTTGCCCTGGTGGTCGTAGATCTGCTCGACGATCAGCTTGCCGCTGACCGGCTCGTACGCGAGAACGCCCCAGCCGGATCCCTGCGTGGTGGCCGCGGCCTTCGTCAGCTGGGACTTGAAGCCGGCGTAGGAGCCGAAGGAGTCGGCGATCGCGTCCGCGAGGTCGCCGACGCCGTCCGCCGCGAGGGGCTCGCCGCCGCCGTCGCCGCTCATGTTGTGCCAGTAGATGGAGTGCAGGATGTGGCCGGACAGGTGGAACGCGAGGTTCTTCTGCAGGCCGTTGACCGCCCCCCAGGCCTCCTTGTCGCGCGCCTCCTCCAGTTGCTCCAGGGTGTCGTTGGCGCCCTTGACGTAGGCGGCGTGGTGCTTGTCGTGGTGGAGCTCGATGATCTGCGGGTTGATGACCGGTTCGAGCGCCGCGTAGTCGTAGGGGAGTTCCGGGAGCGTGTACGTGGCCATGGGGCGAACCCTCCAGCTGCTTTCCTGTTGTTATTGCAACCTATATGCAAATGCAGGCTAGCAGGAGGAAGAGGGTGTGCGAGTGCGGGGACGCCGGTGTCGGTGCAGGGCGCCGGTGGAAGCACCGCGTACGTCTGCGTCCGGCACAGGCACAGGAACGCGTCCCGTTCCGGCGCGGCCGCGCGTATGAACAGGGGGACGGCGCGGCGCGGTCCGCAGCGGTCACCGGAACCGGTTGCGCGCCGACATCCTGGGCCGGCCCGTCCACATCCCGCTGTACAGCGAACCCGCCTTCGGCGGGGCGGTCCTCGCCGCTCACGGGACACGGGTCACCGCCACCCTGCAGGAGACCGCGGGCCACATGGCCGGAATCCGGCAGGTCCTGCGCCCCGACCCGGCGCGCACCGCCCGCCGCACGGAGCCGTACCTCAAGCTGGTGGACGAACCGGAACGGCGGGGCCGGCTGTCCGGAGCGCTCGCCACCCACGCCCGGTCCCGAACGGAGAGCCGATGACCAAGAGCCCGACCACCTTGTTCCTCGCCCGGCACGGACAGACCGCGTGGCACGCCGAGAACCGCTACGCCGGGGTCAGTGACGTCGCCCTCACCGACGAGGGGCGCCACCAGGCCGAACAGTTGGCGCAGTGGGCGTCCCGCCACCGGATCGACGCGATCTGGACGTCGACCCTCACCCGCGCCATCGAGACCGCCGAACCCGCCTGCTGGACGCTCGGCCTCGTACCCGGACGCGAACCCGATCTGCGGGAGTGCGACTTCGGGACGGTGGAGGGGCGCACCCTCGCCGAGTTCGCGGCCGAGGACCCGGAACGGGCGGAGGCGTTCCGGGCCGACCCGGTGATCAACGCCTTCCCCGGGGCCGAGGACCCGCGCGTGGCGGCGGCCCGGGGGACGACGGCGCTGCGCCGGATCGCGGGCGGCCATCCGGGGCAGCGGGTCCTCGTCGTCGCGCACAACACGCTGCTGCGGCTGGTGCTGTGCGAACTGCTGTCGATCCCGCTCGGCGCCTACCGCCGCGTCTTTCCGCAGCTGCGGAACGCGGCGGTGAGCGAGGTGCGGCTGGGGGAGGAGGGTGGCGCGCTGCTCTCCCTCAATGTGCCGTGCGCACCGGACGTCAGCCCTTGACGGCCGTGGCCCGCCGCTGCCGCACGACACCGACCACGATGAGTACGGCGGTCAGCAGACCGGTCGCCAGCAGCTGGTCACGCGTGTCGGGCTGGCGCAGCATCAGCAGGAAGATGCCGGCCATGGCCAGCAGTGCCAGCACCGTCCCCACCGGGAACAGCCACATCCGCACCACCAGCTTCTCGGGCGCCTCGCGCTCCAGCCGGGTGCGCAGCATCAGCTGCGAGACCGCGATGAAGATCCAGACGACCAGGATCACCGCGCCGATCATGTTGAGCAGCCAGGGGAAGACGTCGTCCGGGCGCCAGTAGCTGAGCAGCACGCAGAGGAAACCGAAGACGGACGAGACGAGAACCGCGTTACGAGGCACCCCGGACGTGATCCTGCCGAGCCGCTGCGGGCCCTGGCCGCGGGCGACCAGTGAGCAGGCCATGCGCGAGGCGCCGTAGATGTTCGCGTTCATCGCGGAGAGCAACGCGACCAGGATGACCACATTCATGATCTCCGCGGCGCCGCTGATGCCGAGGTGGTCGAGGGTCGCGTAGAACGGGCCGACCGTGGCGACCTGCGGGTCGTCCCACGGCACGAGCGTGACGATGACCGCCATCGAACCGACGTAGAACAGCGCGATCCGCCACATCGCCGTCCGCACCGCCTTCGCGACACCCCGAACCGGGTTCTCGGACTCGGCCGCGGCGATGGTGACCGTCTCCAGGCCGCCGTACGCGAAGACCGAGGCCAGCAGCCCGATGATGAAGCCGTTGGAGCCGTTCGGCAGGAACCCGCCGTCACCGGTGAGATTGGCGCCGCCGGGGGCGTCCGTCCCGGGCAGCACGCCGAGGATCGCCAGCACACCCAGCACCAGGAAGAGCGTGATCGCGGCGACCTTGAGCGCGGCGAACCAGAACTCGAACTCGCCGAAGTTCTTCACGGCGGCCAGGTTCGTGCCGAGGAAGACCGCCATGAACAGCGCGACCCAGGCCCACTCCGGGGTGCCGGGCAGCCAGCCGGTGACGATCTTCGCGGCGCCGATCCCCTCGAGACCGACGGCGACACAGAGCAGCACCCAGAACGCCCACCCTGCGGTGAATCCGGCCCACGGACCGATCGCCCGCTCCGCATGGACGGAGAACGAGCCGGACGCCGGATTGGCGGCGGACATCTCGCCGAGCATGCGCATCACGAACATGACCAGCAGTCCGGAGATGGCGTAGGCGAGGACGATCGAGGGTCCGGCGGAGGCGATACCGGCGCCGGAACCGACGAACAGTCCAGCACCGATGACGCCGCCGAGGGCGATCATCGACAGATGACGCTGCTTGAGTCCATGGGTGAGGGCGGAGTCGACCGGGGCGGCGGAGACTTCGGAGCCGGCGGTGGGGGGAGACGCGGAAGTCCGAGACATGGACGTGCTCTGTTCGGTAGGCGAGACGGTGGACGAGGCCACAGTCTTCCCGCGCCCCCCGCCCACAGGGAACAGCTGTCCGCTATACGGGCACCGGGCTCACACATGGTGCACACGCGCGTACGCACCCGCGACGGCTCCGCCCCCGTCAGCCCCGGCGCCGGTCCCGCACCTCCCGCGCCAGCGCCACGACCAGCACCAGACCGGTCGCCCCCGCCGACCACAGCACCTGCGGCCGCGCCACGTCATCGGTCAGCATCAGCACGAGCACGGCCACCAGCGCCACCAGGGTCAGCCAGGTCAGCCAGGGGAAGAACCACATCCGCAGGGTCAGGGCCTCGGGCGCCTCACGTTCGATACGGCGGCGCAGCCGCAGCTGGGACGCGGCGATCAGCCCCCATACGAACAGCAGCACAGCGCCGACCGAGTTGAGCAGATAGAGGAAGACCGAGTCGGGCCACTTCAGATTGAGCAGTACGGAGACGAAGCCGAAGGCGACCGAGGCGAGCACCGCCCGCCGCGGCACCCCGCCCTCGACCTCGCCGTCGCTGCCGCCCGACACCTTGAGCAGTCCGCGCGGCCCCTCGCCGCGCTCGGCCAGCGAGAAGATCATCCGGGACGAGCCGTAGAGATTGGCGTTCAGCGCGGAGAGCAGCGCCACGAACACCACGATGTTCATGATCTGCCCGGCCGATGGCACCCCGATCGCGTCCAGGACCTTGACGTACGGGCTCAGCCCGGCCTGCTGCGCGGTCCACGGCAGCACCGTCACGATCACCAGCATCGACCCGACGTAGAAGAAGAGGATGCGCACGACCGCGCTGCGCACGGCGCGTCCCACCGCGCGTGCCGGATCGTCGGTCTCGGCCGCCGCGATGGTCACGACCTCCAGTCCGCCGAACGCGAAGACGACGGTCAGGACACCGGACACGACCCCGGCCCAGCCGCTCGGCAGGAAACCGCCCTGGCCGGTCAGGTTGGTCAGTCCTACCGGATCCGTTTCCGGGAGCAGACCGAAGACGGCCAGCAGCCCGAGCACGAGGAAGAGCACGATCGCGACGACCTTGAGCGCGGCGAACCAGAACTCGAACTCGCCGAAGTTCTTCACCGCGGTCAGATTGGCGACGGTGAACACCACCATGAACACCAGCACCCAGGCCCACTGGGCCACGGCCGGCACCCAGCCATGGGCGATCGTCGCGGCAGCGGTCGCCTCCACGGCGAGTACCACCACCAGCAGGAACCAGTAGAGCCAGCCCACACTGAACCCGGCCCACCGGCCGAGCGCCCGCTCCGCATGGACGGAGAACGAACCGGAGGCGGGCATCGCGGCCGACATCTCGCCGAGCATCCGCATCACCAGCATCGCGAGGGTGCCGGCGATCAGATACGAGACGACGATGGCCGGGCCCGCGACGACGATCCCGGCGCCCGAACCCACGAAGAGGCCGGCGCCGATCACCCCACCCAGTCCGAGCATCGTCAGATGGCGCTGTTTCAGCCCGTGCGCCAGCGGTTCCGGCTGCCTGGGCTCCGTGGGGGGAGGGGTGTCGTGCATGGGGTGCGGATCACTCTCGGATCATTTATGGGGAACCTACAGTCTCACGTTGCGCGACCCCGCCCGGCGGACAGCCCCCTCCCGCCCCCACCTCAGTGACGAGCATCACGCCGTCGCGTGATTGCCCACCGGCCTTTGTGTGAACCCCACCAAGTCGCCGAGCGCCGCTTTGTGGGTGGCTGATGGTGATCGAGCGTTAACCCGTGGGCTAACGTCAGCCTCAGCCTGTCCCACCTGCCCTCACCACCGCGGAGTCCCGATGAGCACTGCTGCCGCTGCCCCCGTCCGTACCGGAGCGGTCCTCGCCGACCTGCTGCCCGCAGCCCGGCACCGCTACGCCGTCGACACGGCCCTGGTCGTCGGCGGCGCCGCGCTCACCGGTATCGCCGCCCAGATCGCCGTCCCGGTCCCCGGCTCCCCGGTCCCCGTCACCGGCCAGACCTTCGCCGCGCTCCTCGTCGGCACGGCCCTCGGCGCCCGCCGCGGCTTCCTCTCCCTGGCTGTGTACGCGCTCGTCGGCATGGCGGGCATACCGTGGTTCGCGGGCGGCAGCTCCGGCGCGGGCGGTGCCTCGTTCGGTTACGTCCTCGGCATGCTGCTCGCCGCCACCGTGGTCGGCGGCCTCGCCCGCCGCGGCGGCGACCGGTCGGTGCTGCGCACCGCGGGCACGATGGTGCTTGGTTCCGCGATCATCTACGCGATCGGTGTCCCGTACCTGGCGCTCTCCACGGGGATGTCGGCGAGCGCCGCGATCGCGGCGGGTCTGGTGCCGTTCCTGCTCGGTGACGCGCTGAAGGCGGTCCTGGCGATGGGCGCGCTGCCCACCGCCTGGAAGCTCGTCGGCCGCCGCGGCTGACACAGGGGGCTACTCGCCCTCGTAAACCCCTCCGAAGAGGCTCGCCGGGTCGTACTGCGACACCAGACCGGCGAGCCTCTTCCGCGTCCGCTCGTCGTGGAGCCCCCCGGTGCGGTCGCCGCCACCGAACGAGAAGTTCAGCGAGCGCCCCACGGCCAGCGGCTCCAGCACGGAGGACACCTGTGCGTACAGGGCCCGTACCGCCGCCACACCGGTCCCGTCGAGCGGCGAGAGCAGCCGCAGCAGGAAGGCGGCGTCGCGGTACGGCACGGCAGTGGGCACCGGGGGCTCCGCGGCCAGTGCCCCGCCCAGATGGTTGATCTGCACCACGGTCATCATCGGCGCCTTGGGCCCGGTCAGCTCCAGGGCCCGCAGCGCACGTTCCGCGTCCAGCCCGCTCAGCATCGCGCTGTCGCCGTAATAGGCATGCGGGAACGGCGGGTCGCTGTGAATGGTGTGGCTGTCGGTGTACGGCATCTCCCGCAGCGAATCCGCGAGCGAGGGCCCGATCGCCCGCAGCGGGGCGACCAGCTGCTCGCCCTCGGCGGCACTGCCGGTGTACGCGACCCGCACCGAGATGACATACCTCCCGCGCAGCGCCTCCGGCAGCTGGGGGATGTCCGGGTACGGGAGTGCCGCCACGGACGAGGTCAACGCGTCCGGCACGGTCCGCGTCCACTCCAGATAGGTCCGCAGCACCGCGGACGCCGCTTCCCCGTCCGCGCCGTCGAAGGCGATCGAACCGCCGTACACCCGCGCCACCGGAACCAGCCCGATCTCCAGCGCGGTCACCACCCCGAGCCGGTGCCCGCCGCCCAGCAGCGCCCAGAACAGCTCGGGTTCCCTTTCGGGGGTGACATGACGCAGCCGGGCGTCGGCCGTCACCACATCCAGCGAGCGCACCCGGTCGGCGGCGTAGCCGAACGTACGGCCCAGCACCCCGAGCCCGCCGCCCAGCGTGTACGAGACGGCGCCGACGCTCGGCGCGGAGCCGTTCAGCGGGGCGAGGCCGTGCGCGGCTGCGGCCTCGACGACCTGGCCCCAGCGCACCCCCGCCCCGATCCGGGCGGTCCCGGCGGCGGCGTCGATGCGTACGTCGTCCATCCGGCGCGTACTGATCAGTGCCCCGTCCTCGGCGGCGCCGGCCAGACCGTGCCCGGTGGCCTGGACGGCGACAGGCAGTCCGCGAGCGGCGGCGAACACGACGGCGGCCCGGACCTCGTCGGCATCGGTGACACCGACGATCAGTCCGGGCCGGAGCGTGAAACCGGTCTGGAAGCCGGCCAGTTCCTCCGCGTATCCGGGGTCGCCGGGGCGGAAGGTGAACTGGGCAGGCAACTGGTCGATCATGGGGAGGCTCTCCGTTCGCCAGGTGAAAACTGCGGCAGGAGAGAGCCTCCCCGGTATACCTGACATCCGCCGTCAGGTATGGACGGGCTCGGTCAGGCGTCGGCGGACGCGTCCGCCGTGACCGCTCCGCTCTTGCGCTGACGGACCTCACGTACCAGCGAGATCGCCACCACGAGAGCCGCGACGAGCAGCGAGAGCAGCACCTGCTGACGGCCGCTGTCGTCGGTCAGCATGTAGACCAGCACGAAGGAGATCATCGCGATGGTCGCCCAGGTCAGATACGGGAAGAGCCACATCCGTACGACCAGCTTCTCCGGCGACTCGCGCAGGATGATGCCCCGCATGCGCAGCTGGGTGAAGCAGATGACCAGCCAGACGAACAGGGCGACCGCACCGGACGAGTTCAGCAGGAACTGGAAGACGGTGTCCGGCCACTGGTAGTTGAAGAACACGGCGACGAAGCCGAAGACGACGGAGGACAGGATGGCCGCCTGCGGCACGCCCCGTTTGTTCGTCCGGGCGAACGCCTTCGGCGCGTCACCGCGGCCGCCGAGCGAGAACGCCATCCGCGAGGCCGTGTAGAGGCCGGAGTTGAGGCAGGACAGCACGGCCGTCAGCACGATGACGTCCATCACCTGGCCTGCGTGCGGGATGCCGATCGAGTTCAGTGCGGCGACATAGCTGCCGTCCTTGAGGATCGACGCGTCGTTCCACGGCAGCAGCGTCAGCACGATGAAGATCGAGCCCAGGTAGAAGACGGCGATCCGCCAGATCACGCTGTTGGTGGCCTTCTGGACGGCGCGCTGCGGGTTCTCCGACTCGCCGGCCGCCAGCGTCACGATCTCGCTGCCCATGAACGAGAAGACGACCATCAGCACACCGGTGAGGATGGCGCCCGGCCCCTTGGGGAAGAACCCGCCGGTGTCCGTGAGATGCGCGAGCCCCGCGCCGGGGTTGTCCGAGCCGGGCAGCAGCCCGAAGACGGCGAGCAGCCCGACGACGACGAACGCGCCGATCGCCACGACCTTGATCCCGGCGAACCAGAACTCGAATTCTCCGTACGAACCGACCGAGACCAGGTTCGTCGCGGTGAGCACGACCATCACGATCAGCGCCCACGCCCACTGCGGGACGCCCGGCACCCAGCCCTCCAGGATCTTGGCACCCGCCGTGGCTTCGACGGCGAGCACCACGACCCAGAAGAACCAGTACAGCCAGCCGATCGAGAAGCCGGCCCAGCGGCCGAGGGCCTGGTCGGCGTATGCGGAGAAGGAGCCCGAGCTCGGACGGGCCGCGGCCATCTCGCCGAGCATCCGCATCACGAAGACGACCATGAGGCCGACCAGTGCGTACGACAGCAGGATGGCGGGACCCGCGGCGGCGATACCGGCGCCGGAGCCCACGAAGAGGCCGGCGCCGATCACCCCGCCGATGGCGATCATCGAGAGGTGACGATTCTTGAGACCGGCCTGGAGCCCGTCGCCGGAGCCCGGCTTGTCCGCCCGGTCCGGCTTGCCGGGCTGGTGGCCCGGTCCTGCCAGAGTCGTCTGCGTCATGGATCGAATCCTTACGTTCTGGATCACTCAGTTCCGTGGCTGTGCCGCTGCACAGGGGTGTGGCGGCGGAGTCTCAGCATTGAAGCCTGCGGAACCCCGGAAGCGGAACCCCCTCTTCCGGATCGTCGGCCGGATCGTTGAGTGGCATTTCCCACACACCCCGCACGAGGGCTGCGCGGCTCCGGCCGGCCCGGAGGGTCCCGACCCCGATGACGGCTACCCCGCGCCGCGCATGCCACACTCGGAACATGCGCGTGTACCTCGGCTCAGACCATGCCGGCTTCGAACTCAAGAACCACCTCGTCGAGTGGCTCACGGCCCATGGCCACGAAGCCGTCGACTGTGGCCCCCACATCTACGACGCCCAGGACGACTACCCGCCGTTCTGCCTCCGCGCCGCCGAGAGGACGGCCGCGGACGCGGACAGCCTCGGCATCGTGATCGGCGGCTCCGGCAACGGCGAGCAGATCGCTGCCAACAAGGTGAAGGGCGTGCGCGCCGCACTCGCCTGGAGCGAGCAGACCGCCGCGCTCGGCCGCGAGCACAACAACGCCAACGTGGTGGCCATCGGTGGCCGGATGCACACCGTGGAGGAGTCGACGAAGTTCGTCGAGGTCTTCCTCGCCACGCCGTACTCCGGCGAGGAGCGTCACACCCGTCGTATTGAGATGCTGACGGCGTACGAGACGACGGGCGAGCTTCCCCCGATCCCCGCCCACCACCCGCAGCAGGGCTGACCGCCCCACACACCCCGTGCCGCCGGCCCGCCCGGCGGCACAGCCATTTCCCCACCCGACCGAGGAGAGCCACCACCGTGCCCGAGGGACACACGATCCACCGTCTGGCGGCGGACCACCGCGACCGGTTCCTGGGCGGGCCGGTGCGGGTGAGCAGCCCGCAGGGCAGGTTCTCGGACAGCGCGGCGCTCCTCGACGGCCGTGCGTTCACCGACGTCGACGCGCACGGCAAGCACCTGTTCCTCGGTTTCGAGGACTTCGGCTGGGTCCACATCCACCTGGGACTGTTCGGCAAGCTCCACTTCGGTACGACACCGGTACCGCCGCCCACCGACACGGTCCGCCTGCGCCTGGTCAACGAGGAACACCACGCGGATCTGCGCGGTCCGACCACCTGCGCCCTGATCACGGAACCCGAGAAACGCGCGATACACGACCGGCTGGGCCCGGACCCGCTACGGACCGACGAGGACGGCGAACGCGCCTGGCAGCGGATCTCGCGCAGCCGCATCAGCGTCGCCGCCCTGCTGATGGACCAGAAGGTCATCGCGGGCGTCGGCAACGTCTACCGCGCCGAGGTCCTCTTCCGCCACGGCATCGACCCGTACCGGCCGGGCAGGGACCTCACCCGCGCCGAGTGGGACGCGATGTGGGACGACCTGGTGATGCTGATGCGCGAGGGGGTACGGAACAACCGCATCGACACGGTCCGCCCCGAGCACCTTCCCGAGGCGATGGGCCGCGCGCCGCGAGTGGACGACCACGGGGGCGAGGTGTACGTGTACCGCCGGACGCACCAGCCGTGCCACATCTGCGGCACGGAGGTCCGCACGGCGGACCTGGCAGCCCGCAACCTCTTCTGGTGCCCCGACTGCCAGCGGCACTAGCGCTGTCGGAAGTCCCGCCTGCCCGGCGACGCCCGGCGCGCACGCTCGCTGCTTGCCGGGCTCGCCTCTGCCGTGCGATCGCACGCACCGGACGCCGCTCCTCATGGGGCAAACATTGCCGGTCAAGGCACTAGAACCCCCGTGGCAGCCACGGCTCCACCGCCGACGAGAACGCCAGCGAGGCCTCGTCGACCGCCCCCGCCCGCAATTCCCGTACCCGGCCCGCCCGCGCCAGCGAGTCCACCGACGTGCCGCCCAGGTACGCCGCCCCCAACTCCCGCACCGAAAGGGCCAGATCCGCAGGGCCGTCCGTCCGCTTGCACGACGCTCCGCCCTTCGCGTCGGCCGTCAGCCGCCAACGCCCCTCGTTCCAGGGGCAGAACGCGTCGGTCACCTCGAACACCACGTCCACCGGTGCCCGGTACGCCCGCGCCTCCAGCGCCGCGCCCAGTTCCACCAGCCGAACGTACAGAGAGTCGCGCACCGTGATGTTGCACCGTCGCACGTCCGAGACGAGGTGGAGGAGGGCATCATCGACCGGCCGGTTCCGTGCCTCGACCGTCGACGTCAGGTCGATCTCGAAGAGGAACCGCCAGAGCGCCGCGTACGCCGCCGGGTCGAGGGCCGACACATCGTCCGCCACGATCCGGCCCTTGGGACCCGCCGCGTCCCATTCCGGCTTGTTGCGGAAGGTCGCGTACCCGACCACCCCGCCGTCCCGTTCCGCCAGCACGCACTGCAGCGGCGACGCCCCCCGCCGCGCACTCTCCGGGTCGAGCACAGCCTTCCGCTCCCAGCCGGGACCGTGCGCCGGTGCGCCCGGCCGTCCAGCCACCAGCTGCTCGTAGACGCCCTCGATCGTGGTGAGCGCCTCGTCCGGCTTCGCGTACCGCAGGCGGATCCCGTCCGTGCCGTCCGGCATCGTCAGCCGTACCCGGGCGGTGTCGATCTCCAACGACATCTGCTTCGTGGCCGCCCCGTACCCGAACCGGCCGTAGATCGCGGGCTCCGAAGCCGTCAGCACGGCGAGCGGTTCACCCAGGGCCCGCACGTCGTCGAGCTGGCGCCGCATCATCGTGGTCAGCAGTCCGCGCCTGCGGTGTGTGGCTGCGACGCTCACCATCGTCACCCCTGCCGCCGGCACCATCGCCCCGCCCGGGACGGCCAGCCGGAAGCTGAACGCACCCGCCGTACCGACCACGTCCGAGCCGTCCCAGATGCCGATCGACCGCTTGTGCTCGGTCAGCGCCTCCCAGAGTTCGCGTTCCTCCGGAGACTCGGCGAGTCCGCCGAAGGCGAGTTCGAGACTCCCGAACCATTCGTTCCATTCGGACGGATGCAGCACCCGCAACTCTGTAGTCATATGCCATGCCTACCAGGGGTGCGGCAGACGGGCGACCCGATTTCGAACGCATTGTCACAGGGGTCCCTCTGCACCGGAGGCGCCCGGGTGGATAAGGTCCCCGCAATGGCCCGTCGCGCAAGAACAGACTCGTACCCGGCCCGATTGCGGAAATCGGCGCACCGGGCGCGTATCGCGCTGCGCAAATCCGGGGTCGACTACTTCCGGGGCGACGGCTCCGACTGGATCGCTCTGGCCGGACTGCTGCTCACCATCCCGGCGATCACCTGCGGCACGCTGCTGAACGCGGTGTGGTGCGCCCCGGCCGCGCTGGTGCTGCCGATCGTCGCGGGAGGTCTGCTGCTGCGGCCGGCCAGTCTGCTGGGGCTGTACGCGACCGCCGCCGCGGCCCTGATCGTGGAGTCCGTCGCGCTCGGCCCGTACGGACAGGGGGCGGCCCGGGTCACCCCGGGCACCGTCCTGGTTGTCGCGGCCTGCGGCTTCTTCGGTCTGATCGTCGCCCAGTTCCGGGCCAGGGTCGGCGTGCCCTGGCGGCGCGGCGGCACCATGCTCTTCGACCTGCGCGAACGCATCCGGGTCCAGAGCGCCCTGCCACGCCTGCCGCAGGGCTGGCACCGGGAGATGGCGCTGCGCCCCGCGGGTGGCCAGTCGTTCTCCGGCGACTTCGTCGTCGCGGCCCGCACCAACGGCGGCCGGACCCTGGAGGTCGTCCTCACCGATGTGTCCGGCAAGGGCATGGACGCGGGGTCCCGCGCCCTGCTGCTGTCCGGCGCCTTCGGCGGTCTCCTCGGCTCACTGCCGCCGCACGGCTTCCTGCCCGCGGCCAACGGCTATCTGCTCCGACAGGACTGGGACGAGGGCTTCGCCACCTCGATCCACCTGGTGCTGGACCTCGAATCGGGTGACTACGAGCTCCTCTCCGCGGGTCACCCGCCCGCCCTGCAGCTGCACGCGGGAAGCGGCCACTGGGAGGAGATGGCCGCGGAGGGCCCGCTGCTCGGGGTGTACGACGGGGCGCAGTTCGACGCGGTGAAGGGTTCGCTCGCCCCTGGCGACGTCCTGATGCTGTTCACGGACGGCCTGGTGGAGGCGTCCGACCGGGACATCGCGGACGGTATCGACCGGCTGACCGGCGAGGCGGACCGCTATGTCGTCACCGGCTTCGAAGGTGCGGCCTGGCATCTGATCGAGGCCTGCGCGAAGGATGTCAACGACGACCGGGCGCTGCTGCTCCTGTCCCGCCGTCCCTGAACCGTTTGCCGTCGCCCCGAACCGGGCTTCCGTCAAGGGAAGTCGGCCCGTCACCCGAACGTGGGGCAACGGCCGCTCTCCGGGTGCGGGACACGGAGGTCCGCACCCGGAGAGGGCCTGTCCCGCTCAGGTCCCCGGCAGGATCCGGGCCAGCCAGTGGGACCGTCCGGCGGCCAGTGGCGCGAGGACGGCGAGGACCAGGACATAGCCGGCGATGAACGGGGAGAGCCGTTGGTCGAGCCCCGCGCCCGCGGCCATCGTGGCGAGGATGAGCGCGAACTCGCCGCGGGCCAGCAGCGTGGTGGAGATGTTCGCGGTGGCCTTCGGGCCGAAGGCGTACACCTTGGCGATGGCCGTCCCGGCGAACACGTTCATGGCGAGCGTCACCGCGGCGGCGGCCAGCACCGGCCAGAGCACGTTCGGCAGGTCGCCCGGGTTGATCGAGAGTCCGAACGCGAAGAAGAAGATCGCGCCGAAGGCGTCCCGCAGCGGGTGGACGAGTTTGAGGATGCGGGCGCCCGACGTGGTGCTGCCGAGCATCAGGCCGACCATGAACGCGCCGATCGCGTCCGCCACCCCGAACCACTCCGAGACACCCGCCACGAAGACCGCGGCGCCGAGGAACGAGATGACGAGCAGTTCGTCGTCGCCGGTGTTGATCAGCTTGCCGATGGCTTTCGTGCCGAAACGGGCCACCAGGGCGAGCAGCAACAGGAAACCGAACGCCTTGCCGCCGTCGACCACCGCCGCGGCGAGGTCGTCCGCGCCGGAGAGGATGGGCTGGAGAGCGGCCAGATAGAGGGCGAGGAAGACGTCCTCGACGACGATGATGCCGAGGATCGGCTTGGTCTCAGGGTTGCCGATGCGCCCCAGGTCCACCAGGACCTTGGTGACGATGGCCGACGACGAGATGCCGAGCACCCCGGCGAGGACGAGTGCCTCCGACGTACCCCAGCCGAGCGCGAAGCCGAAGCCGAGCCCGGCCCCCACGTTCAGCGCGAGATATGTGCCTCCGGCCAGCGCCATCTTGCGCCCGCCCGCTTTGAGGTCGTCGAGGTGGAATTCGAGGCCGAGGTAGAAGAGCAGCAGCACGAGCCCGAGTGCGGAGAGCATCTCCAGGTCGTGCGGGTCGGCCACGAGGACGATGCCGGGGGTGTGCGGGCCGAGCAGGATCCCGGCCAGGATGAACAGGGGGATGGTCGGGAGGCCGATCCGGCCGCCGACCCGGGCGAGAACAGCGGCGGCGAGGAAGGCGCCGCCCATGGCTATGAGCGTGTCTGCGTGTCCGATGAGCCTGATCCTTCAGTAGGTCAAGAGAACGTCAAGAAATCGTCAGTAATTAGTTTACCGAACGACTTCGGAAGGGCCGGAGTGCCCCGGTGGGGTTTGCCCCACCCCTGATCCGCCAGCAGCCGCCATGTCCTTGGCCCACCCGTGATCCGTAGGTTCAGAGGAACCGAGCGACACCCGCTCGCGAACGGCTACGGAAGGCGGACACCATGGGACTGCGACGCACCGGACAGGGCGCGCAGGATGGGCAGCACACGGCGCACGCCGACGAGGGGCACGGCTCATCGGACATGGCCGTCGAACTGCGCGGTGTCCGTCGGCGGTACGGTCGCGGCGCATCCGCCGTCCACGCCCTGCGCGGCATCGACCTCGCCCTGCCGCGCGCCACGTTCACCGCAGTGATGGGACCCTCCGGCTCCGGAAAGTCGACCTTCCTGCAGTGCGCAGCCGGGCTCGACCGCCCCACCGAGGGCTCCGTACGCCTCGGCGGCACCGAGATCACCGGTATGAGCGAGAACAAGCTCACCGAATTGCGCCGTACCCGCCTCGGCTTCGTCTTCCAGGCGTTCAACCTGCTCCCGTCGCTGACCGTCGAGCAGAACGTCGTACTGCCGATGAGGCTCGCCGGGCAGCGCACCGGCTCGGCCCGCAGCCGCCGCGAGGCCGCCGAGATGCTCGGCCGGGTCGGGCTCGGCGGCAAGGGGAACCGTCGCCCCGGCCAGCTCTCCGGCGGTCAGCAGCAGCGCGTCGCCATCGCCCGCGCCCTGGTCACCCGCCCCGACGTGGTCTTCGCCGACGAACCGACCGGCGCGCTGGACACCACGACCGCGGCCGAGATCCTCGTCCTGTTGCGACACGCGGTGGACAGCCTCGGCGCGACCGTCGTGATGGTCACCCACGACCCCGCGGCCGCCGCCTACGCCGACCGTGTGCTGTTTCTCGCCGACGGTTCGATCGCGGACAGCCTGCCGCGTGCCCGCGCCGAGGAGATCGCCGCCCGGATGACCGCACTGACGGCCCCCGCGCACGCGGGAGCTGCAGCCTGATGTTCGCCCCGCACCTCCCGAACGGACTCGCCCGCGCGGCCATCCGCTTCAAGCCCTCCTCGTTCGTGGGGACCTTTGTCGCGCTCCTGATGGCAGCTGCGATCGTCTCCGCCTGCGGCATCCTCCTGGAGACCGGAATCCGTGCCTCCGTACCCGCCGAGCGCTATGCGAAGGCGCCGGTGCTCGTCGCCGCGGACCAGCAGGCACATCTGAGGGCCGGCAGCGGCGAGGGCGCATACGACGCGACCGCCCCGCTCCCCGACACCGCACGGCTGCCCGAATCCCTGGTACGGAAGGCCGCCTCGGTCCCGGGTGCGGCAACCGCGATCGGGGACGTCACCTTTCCCGTGCACCTGGGCCGCACACCACTGACCGCACACGGCTGGGGATCCGCCGCCCTCACCGGGACACGGCTGCTCACCGGCGACGCACCGGAAGCCGGCGACGTGGTCGTTCCCACCGGCGCCGAGGGCCGCGTCGGAGACCGCATCGCCCTGGACACCCCGGCAGGCCTACGGGACTTCCGCATCTCGGGCACGACCGACGGCGCGGCAGGCACTGCCTGGTTCACCGACCAGCAGGCCGTCGCCCTCTCCGGACACCCCGGCCGCGTCGACGCCATCGCCGTGCTCGCCGCCCCCGGCACCCCCACCGCCACCCTCGCCGACCAGGTCACCCGGGCCGTCGGCCGCACCGCGGCCGCCCAGGTGCACACCGGCGACGACCGCGGCGCCGCGGAGAACACCGGGCTGGCCGGAGCCAAGGAGCTCCTCACCGGAATCGGCGGCTCCTTCGGCGGGGTCGCAACCATGGTCGCCGTGTTCACCGCAGCGGGTACCGTCGCCCTCTCCGTCGGCCAGCGCAGCCGCGAATTCGCCCTGCTGCGCGCCATCGGCGCCACTCCGCGCCAACTGCGCCGCACCATCGCCACCGAGTCGCTGCTGATCGCCCCGCTCGCCGGAGCCCTCGGCTGCCTGCCCGGAATCGTCCTGGCCCACTGGTGGTTCGGCCAACTCCGGGCGAAGGGCGCCGTCCCGGACGCCGTCGGCCTGCACATCTCCTGGCTGCCGCTCACCGTCGCCACGGCCACCACCATGGTGACCGCGCTGTGCGCCGGCTACGCCGCCGCCCGCCGCCCCTCGAAGACCAGACCGGGCCTCGCCCTCGCCGAGTCCGCCGTGGAACGCGCCCCGTTCGGCTGGATCCGTACACCGCTCGGCATCGCCGCCCTCGTCGGCGGTGCGGTCTTCGCGGGCTTCGCCGCCTCCGAGACCGGCGAGGACGCGGCCAACGCCGCACTCGGCGTCGTCATGCTCTTCATGCTCGCGGTCGGACTGCTCGGCCCGCTGCTCGCCCGCCTCTGCGCCGCCGTCCTCGGTGTCCCGCTGCGTGCCGCAGGGGCATCAGGTTCGCTGGCCGCCGCCAACTCCCTGACGAACTCCCGTCGGCTGGCCTCCGCGATCACCCCGATCGTGCTCGCCATGGCCTTCGCCTCGACCCTCGTCTTCATGCAGACCAGCGAGGACCGCGTGATCGCACACCAGCAGCGCGACGGCATCACCGCCGACCACATCGTCTCCGCCCCGACGGGGCACGCCTCCGACGCGACCGCCCGCGCCGCCGCCACGCCCGGCGTCTCCACGTCCGTCGGACTGCTCCGCGCCTCCGTCCTGGTCCCCGTGGGCAGCGGCGGCGACCGGTATCTGCAGAGCGCGTCCGCCCAGGGCGTCATCGGATCGGGACACGACCTCACCGAGGTCCAGGACCTCGACGTCCGTACGGGATCGCTCACCCGACTGCGCCCCGGCACAGTCGCCATCGACACCACACTCGCCGAATCCGCGCATGTCGCCACGGGCGACCGGCTCGCGCTGCGGCTGCCGGACGGCACGAGAGCATCCCCACGGATCGTCGCCGTCTACGGCCGTGGCCTCGGTGTCTCGCTCGTCACCCTGCCCGTCGCCGACCTGCGGACTCATGTCACCTCGCCGTACGCCTCCGACGTCCTCGTACGGTCCACCCCGGCCGCCGCACAGAGGCTCACCGCGCTCGGCACCGTCACCGACGCGTCCGGCTACGCCGCCGCGCGGAGCCAGGACCGTGAGCTCAACGCCTGGGCCAACACCACCATGGCCGCCGTTCTCGGCGGATTCGCCGCAGTCGCCGCCGTCAACACGCTGGTCATGACCGTCCTCGACCGCCGCCGCGAACTCGGCATGCTCCGCCTCGTCGGTTCCACCCGCCGCCAGGTCATGGGCATGATCCGCTGGGAGGCGCTGCTCGTCACGGTGGCCGGCACCGCACTCGGCACCGGCATCGCGCTGGCCACGCTCAACCCGATGATGAAGGGCCTGACGGGCGAAGCCCCGTACATCCCACCCGCGCTGTACGGGTCGTTCGTCGCCGCGACCGTCGCTCTCGGCCTCGCCGCCGCCACGCTTCCGGCCCGTGCCGCCCTGCGCCGGACGGCCGCACGTCCGTAGAGTCGGCCCATGACCGCACCCCGCAGCAATCCGACCCTGGCCGAAGTCGAGGCGATCGCGCGCACGGCCCACGCGGATCAGAAGGACAAGGCCGGCCGCCCGTACGCCGAACACCTCGCCGCCGTCGCGGAGGGCGTACGGGCGAGGGGCGGCAGCGACGAACAGATCGCGGCGGCCTGGCTGCACGACGCCGTCGAGGACGAGGTGCTGTCCGAGGAGTGGCTGGCCCGCGCGGCCCTGCCGCAACAGGTCAAGGACATGGTCCTCGCCGTCACCAAACGGGACGGCGAGGACCTCGCCTCGTACACCCGGCGCATCCTCGCCACCCCGGGCGCCCTGCTGATCAAGGAGTCCGACCTCGCGCACAACGCCGATCCGGACCGCCTCGCGGTACTGGACCCGGCGACGCGTACCCGGTTGACCGCGAAATACGCGCAGGTACGCGCGCTGCTCGGGCTCACCCCCGGTGAACCGCCCGCGGACCGTCCGGATCCGGCCAACACCGCGGGCGACTGATCCACTCAGAGCCTGGCGGCGTCCCGCCGGAAGGCCCAGTGCATGTCCGGTTCGGTCGCGAAACGCAGCACCCGCCGTACGGGCGGCGTACACATCAGCGTCACCGCGGCGGCCGCGGCCAGGGAGACGAGGACCAGGCCGGCCGGCTCGGAGAGCCACGTGTACCGGTCGAACACCCCGGCGTAGCCGACGCCCTTGATCAGGAACCCGTGCAGCAGATAGCCGCAGATCGTTCCGGCGCCCAGCACCGTGAACCACATGCGGCGGCGCGGCACCCAGGCCAGGAACCCGATGGTGAGCAGCAGCGCACACCCGAACATCGCCAGCGTCATCACCGCACCCGACCACCACGGAGCGCCCATCTCCGGGGCGCTGTTGCTGCGGTAGAACCAGCCCAACTGCATCCGCGGCGCCGCCCAGTACGCGAACAGGATCGCCCCCGCGAACAGCGGCAGCGCCAGCAGTCGCACCTCACGTCGGCGCACCAACTGGAAGTGTTCGGGCTTCAGTTGGAGGCCGAGCACGAAGAACGGCAGGAACTGCAGGACCCGCTGGAGATCGAGATCGTTGCCGATCGTGGGGGAGAACGAGGCGAGTACGGCGATGACGAGCGCGACGGGCAGCGGATGGCGCAGCGCCTGCCACAGGGGCGTGGTGATCCGCCAGATGAACAGCGCGCACAGGAACCAGGTGAGATACCAGGGGTCGAGCAGGCTGATCGGATGGTCCGGCGAGTCGTCCGCGTACCGCTTGAAGAGCGAGTACGCCGTCTCGAACACCACATAGGGCACGGCGACGCCGGTGACCAGGCGCTTCACCTTCTTGGCGCTCAGGTCGAACGAGCGGGAGAAATAGCCGGAGACGATGATGAAGGCCGGCATGTGAAAGGTGTACGCGACCATGTACAGCGCACGGGTGGTCCGGCTCCCGTCCATCACGGGTTCCCATGCGTGCGCCACGGCGACCAGCACGATCGCCAGGTATTTGACGTTGTCGAAGTAGGCGTCACGCCGCTTCGCGGGCTCGGCCGCAGGAGGCTTGTTCGCCACCGGTGCGGGGGCTGTCGCGGTGGTGGTCCTGCCTCCGTCCGGTCTGGGCTCCGGCTCCCGGGTCGCCGGGGAGATCGGGTCCCTCTGAAATACGTTCGGAGCGTGGAACATCTAAAGCACCTTAGACGTCTCGAATGCAATTCGTAAAACGGCCATCGGATATCGCGTGTTCCCACCCATTCGAAAGTGAAACCACCCGAAAAATGCCTGCTATGACCTGATTGATCCGCCTTAAACGGGGCATATCGGCAGGCAGTTGCGGGGAGTGAATTTCATCGCATCAAGGTCGATGAAATGCATGTGAATGATGTGTGTGGATATGGAAATCGTCACATCCGCGCGCCATTCGAGTCGGTCCCCGCACGGCCCCGGTGCGGCCCCGGTGCGGTTCCGGTGGAGCGCCGGCAGGTGCGCCGTGAGGGTTGTGCGCCCCTCGCGCACGCGGGGCGTGAGGATGGCGAGATCCGGACAGTCCGATGCGTCACCTGGCAGCAACCACGGGGGAGTTGGTGGCACGATGGGCGTAACGGAGGAGTGCGGGGACGTACGCCTCCGGGCCGGCAAGGCGGACCGACCAAGGGTGTGATCAGTCGTGGCCATTTCACTGTCTGTGGTGCTGATGTTGGCGATCATCCTGGTGGTCCTGATCCGCAGCGGCTCCATCAAGGCCGGACCCGCGGTCGTCGCGGTGCTCTTCGGCTTCTTCCTGGCATCGACCGGCATGGCGCCGTCGATCCAAAGGTTCATGAATTCGATAGCGGAGACGATCGGCAACATCTCCTTCTGACGCGCCGTCGGCCGCCCCCGTGGGGGCGGGTCCCCGAACGCATCAGGGCCAGGTCGGAGGATGTCCTCCGACCTGGCCCTGAGTGGCATGGAGCGGGCGACGGGAATCGAACCCGCGTAGCTAGTTTGGAAGACCCCGTATGCGGACGCGGCCTGACCTGCGGAGACGCTGACCTGCGGCTGAGTTGCCAGGCCCCCGCAAGTCCCCGTGGTTCCCCGCTGCGTTCCTCTGGTTCGGGCACGCGGCGGGCACGCTTACATCAGCTTGATGATCAGGGGCGTGAGGGCTGTGATGACGCTAGCTGCGGCCGTGACCAGGGATGTGATGTTGGTGACGGTCAGGGCTCGCTGCTCGTTGTGCTGAGTGATATCACTGGTGTACCGTGCTTCCCATAACCCATTGTGCACGCCATGGGTTATGGGTGACTGCTCCTCATCTGGCATGAGGCTCCTTCACTCGGATGCCGTGGGGCACGCGTTCTCTTGCCGGAGAGTGCCCGCACGGCATATTTGGGTTGAGTTTCAAACTAGGTGGGATCGTAGCGCACTTGTGGGTGTGGACGCCCCACACCTCCCCCCACCTCAACCCACCGAAGACGGCAGCGTACTGGTGGCCTGCGCTGGCGTACGGCAGGCGGGCGAGTCATCACCGCTTTAGGAGCGAGGTTGCATCATGTGGCGGCTGAACTGCCGGTTCCCGCTCTGCGCTGATCTGCTCGGCGGTGCCTGCTGATCCTCGGTGTTCCCCGTGATTCCCCGCTCGATCTGGCACGGCTGTGGCACGCCGCTATCCGTACGGAAGCCCCACGCCATGACCCGAGCTATGCGGATCGCGTCGCCTATTCTCTAGATCATGGAGGACTCGGCGGACTTCCGCGCAGCGGTCAGAGCGCATACAGCGGCCATGCTGAGTGGCGATGCTTCGCCGTACGACGCGGCGTTGGACATCTGGGGCCTCGCTAGTGGTGAGTGGCCAGAGGATGACGGGGACGAAACGTGTTGTTCGCTCCAGCTCATCTGGGGCGCGCTGACCGATTGGGTCGAGGTGCGGCCTGCGGAAACAGAACAGGCCGAGACAAACATGATCACTGCTGCCCGTGAGTGGCTGGCCATCGAGGGTGACCGAGGGGCCGAGGCCCGGTACTTCGATCGTTGGGTTCACGACATCCTCGGGTATGAGCGTCCAGCTCCGCCCCAGACCTAGTCCACGACCTTGAAAACCGTCGTGGCGGCGACGTCACCGTGGGTTCAAATCCCACACCCACCGCAGTTGAACGGCCCCTGACCGGGTGAATCGGTCGGGGGCCGTTCTCGTGCACGCTGCCCGTCAATCGCTGTGGTTCCCCGTCACTTCCCGTTCTATCGGGCACGACAGGGGCACGGGCATCTTCTGATCCGTAGCTCTAGCCGGGTCGGTCAGCGAGGGCCATTCCGGTCGCTATACGGTCCTGGAGGAGCGCTACCGGACGGGGACGGTTGCTGCGGTTGCGGTACTTCGCTGCTGTACAGCAGGATCCCGGCGCGGGTGACTATGGAACGGCATCTGTTGGTGCGGCTGCTGGCCGGTGACGACGAGGCATCCGTCGCTGGCATCTTCCTCTGGTCAGCATCGTGATCAGCATCTTGCGACCAGTTTGAGGGGTAAGCCATGCGCGACAACTACCTGAGTTTCCCTGGGTTCGAAGAGGTCAGTTTGGAGGACAGCTACGTACTGGACATCGAGGTCCATCCTGCTGTCCTGGTCATCAAGCTCGATCTGCTGCTCTTGCCGGGTCACCCTGAACACCGGGCTCCGCTACCGGGGGAACGTGCCTGCTTCCGGCCGGCCACTGTCGTCTTCTCATCCGTATGTGACCTGCACTGGACGGGCCAGAACGTCATCAAGCCCGCGATCGACGCGAGCGGCACTCTCGATTTCGGATCAGTCGACTCCATGACCAGAGGCGATGACAGTTATCAGATCTTGGGCGACTGGGGCGAGATCAATCTGCAGTCAGACGCTCCCTCCTTGTCCATCGACCTGGCTCCCACCCCTTGATCCGAATGAGGGGCCCTCGCTGCCAAGGCACGCTTTGATCTGTGAGCTCGGCCTTATCAGGTCGATCATTGCGGACTCCCGGCACTGGAAGCCAGCTGATGTACGGCATAGGACCGGTCGCCGAGGTCCGCGTGGATACGCCTTTGTCCACCGCTGTTGCTGTCAGCCGTTGATGTCAGACATCAGTGCATCACTTGACGGTTCGCCTGGCACAGGGCGCACGCGACGAACGTTCTCAGGGCAGTTGATGCACGACCAGTCCGTCAACGACCAACTCCGTCTCCGTCTTCTTCGCCATTACCGCAGAGTAGCCAACACGCTGAACTGTGGGTCACCTGTTAGCCGCTGTCGTGGTCTGTCATTGTTGAGTGCCCTTGCACGGCCCAGCGACGGCCCAGCCACATGGCTGGGGGATTCATCTTCGACCTGTTGGAGGAGCGGTGGACGATGAAGCCGAGCTGCGTGAGGCGGAGCGACGGTGGAGACGGAAGCTTCCATTGATCTTCCTCCTCGCGGGTATGGGCTCGTTCGTTACGTGGCTGTTCACCCACTAGCTCGATCAAGCCGCGCGTACCCTCTTCACCTTGCCTACCACCGTCCCCAGCTTCCATCCCGTCCGCCTTCGGCCCACACACGGTGGAGCGGGCGTGGTTCAGGGCGTCAAGGTGGAGCGCGCCACTGTACGAACGACCTTGACGCCCTGGGCCGCGACTGCTCGGCTCTGCCTGGGTCGAAGGTGGTCGGGATGGGAGCCCCACGACGCTCGCCACGATCCGGCCGGCACCCGCGAACGGCGCCCCGTCCATCCCGGAGTCTGAGCGCCCCCGCCGGAGGCGTGTCTTGAAGCCGCGGGCTTGGTTCTCGTCTTATGCCCCCGGGCCTATCCACTGTGGGCGCGCGTCGGCGCAGCGCGCGCAGAGCGGGCCGAAGGCAGGAGCGTTGCGCGGAGCGGAGCCGGAAAGCGCGCCCGGCGGAGCAGAGCGCAGCCGGGTGCCTTGATGAGGTAGAGAAACCTGTAACAGGCCCTATGGACTAGGCAATGTCTCTCAGGCGGCGCGCGACGATGAGCGCATGGACGATCTACTGAAGTTCCTTGCCGCATGCATCAGCGAGGACAGACACCGCGTAGCCGACATCATCGGCAGCGAAGCCCTTCTTGCTGGCTACCTCTCCCTACTCGACTCGATTGAGGTGCTGGCGAACGATTACAGAAGGATGCCGGATCCCTGGGACGGACGCACGCATGGCCTCACACACGCCCTTCGCGTCCTTGCTCAGGCGTACGCGGCACACCCCGCATACAACCAGGAATGGCGCCCGTAGGACGCCTTCTAGGGGCCGAGCTGGGCTGCGCTGACAGACGTCAGGGCTTCGCCCCGTTCGATTGATAGGCCCAGGTGTGTCCAGTGCCGCGGTACTCAGAGACTGGGATGGGCTCGGCGTCGGGACGCATGCGGGACGTGTAGAGAACGCCCTCCAGGTGGTCGATTTCATGGGCTACGAGTCGGGCGACTGCATATTCGAAGATCGTGATGCCGCGATTCCCGTCGATGTCCTGGTGCTCCACGCTGATGCTGAGCGGTCGGGGCACCATGCCTCGTACGTCGAAGAAGCTCCAGCATCCCTCGTATTGCTCGTCGGTCTCGCTGGACTGCTCGATGACCCTGGGGTTTAGGAGGGTGATCATTTCCCCCTGGGCAGTGCGGACGATGGCCGCTGCTCGGTCGATGCCGAGCTGAGGTGCGGCGACTCCCATGCCCTTGCTGAACTGGTGGATGCCTGCTGCCCGCTCGGCTGCTGAGTTCAGCTCTGCCACGACTCGCCGTGCGTCCTCGGCCTCGCTGGGCAGATCGAACGCTCGCGCCGTTCCGGTGAGGATCGGGTCGCCCGCCTGGACGACCCCGATGGACCGCATCTTGTCGCTGGCGCTGGTGGGCATGGTCGGGGCGGTCTCCTCGTGCTCAGGTCGGGCGCGGAACTTCCACTCCAACCGGTACCGGGCATGAAGCGGCGGATCGTCCGTGGTCCACGAGTAGATGCGCCGGTTGTCGGACGCATCTTGATGGATCGCGGTGCGGAAGGGAAAGGCGGCCGCGGTCATCGTGGTCTCTGTCCCCCAGACAGCGGGGTCCAATTCGGCGGGGAAGTTCAGGCGGACGCTCAGCCGCTCGGTAGGGAGCCGCACTGCGCGCTGGAACCAGGTGCCCCACTTGTCGTCCTGCACCGTGTAGGAGTACTCGATCCATGTCGTCTCGCCCGGGTAGAGCGGGTAGCGGCCGTAGTCGTTCTCGAAGAGGAGCCACAGTTCCTTGAACGCGTCCCGGTCGTGCTGAACTCGCCATCCGATCGGCTCGTTTCCCACCTTCGCCGTGAGGCTGATCTCTTCCCACGTGAGCGGGTTTTCGCGGTAGAGCCGGTTCGACTGCTCCGGGCTGCCGGGGTAGCGATCAACGGAGATTCGGATCAGGTAGCGCGCGATGGGGTCCGGGCTGGCGTTGTAGAGCTGTCGACGCTGCGTTGCTCGATAGGTCGTGCCGTCGTAGTACAGCTCGGCGTCGTCGTGTTGGACGATCACACTCGCCGGTTGGCTGTCCGCGCCGGAACTGTCGGGAGCCTGCTGGTGTGGAATTGCCTCGCCGCGGGCCTGGGGCTCGATCTCGTTGAACGTCCGCCGGAGTGCTCCACCAGCATGAAGGACGCGGTCGGCCTGCTCGGCGAATCCTCGCGCCGGCCTTTGCTGTCCGCCCTCGACCTTGGACACGTAAGAGGGTGTGTAGCCGACGGCCTTCGCCAAGGCGGACTGCGAAACCCCCCGGACGTCTCGCCATCGCTTGAGCTCTGCGATGAACGGCTCAGCTCCCGGCTTCTCCTGGGACATCTCGCCTCCGCTGGCTGTGCCTGTGAGTGATCTGTGAGTGATCGACTCTCAGCCTGTAATCAACGTCATGACCTGCGTTTTGCTGGCTTCACCAGGACGGAAGCTACCGGAACGAAAGGCGGTCGGCGAAGTGACTCCGGACGAACTAGCCAAGGTCGTAAGGACGTTGGCGAACCTTGTAGCAGACGTCGCCGAATTGAGTCAGAGGGTGGATGCGCTGACTACGACGACTGGCGACCGGCCGCTTCCTCAAGCTGAGCGACGCGATCCGCCAGATCCTTGACAGTGGCCTGCAAGGCGCTGAGGTGCTTCGTGATCTCAACGAACTCCGCTGATCCCTCGGGCTCTTGGGCGGGGGATCCCGAGCGAACGAAGCTTCCGCGGCCGGGGCTCGTGTAGATCAGTCCCTCCGAACGAAGGATCTCGACCGCACTCTGAGCGGTCATCACTGCGACGCCGAAGCGCTCCGCGAGTTTCCGTACAGACGGAATCTTCGCGCCTGCGCCCAACTCTCCGGAGTTGATCTCGGCCCGGATGGCGCTGGCTACCTGGCGGGAAGCGGGCTCGGAATCGTCGGGGCTCAGGCTCATTCTCCGAGACTATCGCCGATTTCCGTCCTAGGGCACCCAAGACTCTTGCTACTAGCTAACAGAGGTGTACTGTGACACCTAGGACACGCAATACGAACCGGAGGACGGCGCTCCTACCGCCAAGCAGATTCGCCGCCCTCCTTCGTCCCTTGAAGGGAGCTTCCATCATGCCCGCGACGCTCGTCGTCTTGCACCCTGCACCGTTAACCGCTCCGCTGTCCCGCACCGAGGACGCTCAGGTCGTCCCGTCGCCGTGTCAGGCGTGCGGGGTTGCTGGTGGTGCGCACTGGATCAAGGTGGACGGCACCGGCGTCCTGGTCCACAACGCCCGTGGCCGGGAGCTCTGCCCGGTGGCCGTGCCCTTCAACTGGGAGACCGGCAAGCCGCTCACCGCACCGGCTGAGGCGGTGGCAGCGTGAACGCCTCGATCGTTCCTCTCGTCGCCGGTCCGGCTCCGGTTCAGCCGTCCGGGCGTCCGGTTCAGCCGCCTGCGTTGCGGGCTCCGGATACGCCGTTGGGCCGTGCCCGGCTGGCTCGGGGCTGGTCGCAGGTCAAGGTGGTGCGGGCGCTGATGCTCCTGGCTGAACACTGGGGCTGGGACATCGCGGCCGAGAACTCGCTCAAGGTCTTCGTCTCCCGCTGGGAGAACGACACCCACCGCCCGGGGCAGACGTATCAGGTCCTGCTCTGCGCGATCTTCCGTGCCACCCCGGCCGAGCTGGGCTTCACCCGCCCCGCCGCCGTGTCCACGCTCAATGAGCGGCTGGCGGCTCTGGAATCGGTGATCGAGGGCCTCACCGAGCGACTCGGGGCGGTGGCTGCGTGACCCTCCCCGTGCTGTCCTCGGCGGCCGTGGCTGACACCGCGGCTGCCGTGGGCGTTGATCCCATGACCTTGGTCGACATGCTGCGCGTCGCCAACTCCCCGCGCTTCGAACGCTGGAAAGAACAGGTGCGGCGGACCGGCGGCTGCGCCCAACCCATCCACCTGAGCGGCCACTCCCAAACCGTGGACACGCGCACGGGCGAGTTCTTCGAGTACTCGACCAGCAGCGAACCGGGCGGACGGCTGCGGATCGCCTGCGGCAACCGCCGTGCCTCGCGCTGCCCGTCCTGCGCATGGACCTACGCGGGGGACACCTACCACCTGATCATGGCCGGACTGGTCGGCGGAAAGGGCATCCCCGACACCGTGGCCGAACGCCCCCGTGTCTTCGCCACCCTCACCGCCCCGTCCTTCGGCCCGGTCCACAACCGCCCCGACTCCGGCCGCTGCCGCTGCGGCGCCGCCCACGCCGTGGACGATCCCGCCCTCGGTACCGCCATCAATCCGGAGCGCTACGACTACGCCGGGGCTGTGCTGTGGAACAACCACGCGGGGCAGCTGTGGCAGCGCTTCACCATCTACCTCCGCCGTGAGGTCGCCGCCCGGGCCGGTCTGACGCAGGCGGCCTGCAAGGAAGAGGCGAGGGTCTCGTTCGGGAAGGTCGCCGAGTTCCAAAAGCGCGGCGCGGTCCACTTCCACGCGGTCATCCGCATCGACGGACCGGACGGGCCCGACACCCCGGCCCCGGCCTGGGCCACCGTCGAACTCCTCGACGGCGCGATCCGGGCAGCCGCAGCACGCGCCACGGTTCCCGTCCCTTCTGCCGGCCGATTCCCCGCCCGAACGCTGTGCTGGGGAACACAGATCGACGTGCAGCCCATCGGCGCCCTTGAAGGCCAGACCGACGTCAGCGAACAGGCCGTGGGCGCCTACGTCGCCAAGTACGCCACCAAGGCGGCAGAGACCACCGGCACCCTCGACCGCCGCATCGGCGAACTCCGCGAACTCGACCTCCACCCCGGCCTGCCCGACCACACCCGACGCCTCATCGAGGCCTGCTGGGAGCTGGACGCCGCCTACCCGGAACGGCTGCTCGCCCACTGGTCCCACATGCTCGGCTTCCGCGGTCACTTCTCCACCAAGACACCCCGCTACTCGACGACCCTCGGGGCCCTGCGTGGCGCACGGGCCGACTGGCGGGCCCAGCAAGAACGCCGGGAGCGCGGCCTCGAACCCCTCGACCAGGACGACGACCAGACAGAGGGCTCGGGAGAGGACACGACGCTGGTCATCGCCCACTGGGAGTACGCCGGACAGGGCCACACCCCCGGCGAATCCTGGCTCGCCCAGTCCATCGCCAACGAGATCAGGCAAAACCGCGAACTCGCCCGAGAGAACCGCACCGAACTGGAAGCCTTCGACACCGTGGGGGAGTGGTGACCATGGAACGGCTGCTCACTGTTGACCAGGTCGCCGAACTTCTCGGCACCACCGTCCGGTTCCCCCGGCGGCTCATCGAGGAACGCCGAATCACCTTCGTGAAGATAGGCCGACACGTCCGCATCCCCGAGAGGGCGATCGTGGAGTACGTCGAGGCCAACACCGTTGCGCCGTCCGCCCGACAGCTGCGGAGCGTGGCCTGATGGCAGCCAAGAAGCGGTCCTTCGGCCGTGTCCGCAAGCTGCCTTCGGGCCGCTACCAAGCTCGATACCTGGCAACGGACGGCATCGATCGCCCGGCGCCGCACACCTTCCGCACAAAGCGTGATGCAGATGACTGGCTCGCCGAGCGCCAAGCTGAGCTGCGTGCGGGGGACTGGACCGACCCGGACGCCTCCAGGGTGCCCTTCGGCTCGTACGCCTCGACCTGGATCACAGAGCGGGGCATCAGTGCGTCGACCACTGACCTGTATCGGTCGCTCCTCCGGAACCACCTCGCGCCGACTTTCGACCGTGTCGCGTTGGCCGACATCACTCCCGCAATGGTCCGGGCCTGGCGCGTCGCTCGACTGGACGCAGGTGCTGGCGCTTCCTCGGTGGCCAAGTCGTACGCGCTCCTGCGGGCCGTGCTCATGACCGCCGTGGAAGACCGACTCATCCGACGCAACCCCTGCCGCGTCAGGGGAGCGAGCGTCGCCCCCACCCCTGAGCGGCCCACAGCGACCGTCCAGGAGGTCTATGACCTTGCGGGGGCGATCCAGCCTCGCTACCGCGCCCTCGTCCTCCTGGCGGCCTTCACAGGGCTTCGCTGGGGCGAGCTGATCGGGCTGTCCCGCCGTGACATCGACCTCAACTCGGGAACCCTTCGGGTGCGCCGGAATGTGGCCGAACTTCACAGCGGCAAGCAGCTGGTGAAGGAGCCCAAGAGCACGGCAGGCAAGCGCACGGTCGCGATCCCAGCCGTGATCGTCAGCGATCTGGCCACGCATCTCGCCGTGTTCGCCGAGCTGGGGCCGGACGGCCGGGTCTTCATCGGGGCCAAGAAGGCGACACCTCGCCGGAACCATTTCGGCGAGCTGTGGCGCAAGGCGTGCGATCAGGTCGGGATCAAGGGCCTGCATTTTCATGATCTTCGCCATACCGGAAACACTCTCGCCGCCGCGACCGGTGCCAGCACTCGTGAGTTGATGACCAGGATGGGCCACAGCACCGCCCGTGCCGCGTTGATCTACCAGCACGCCACGGCCGAGCGGGAACGGCTGATCGGTCAGGCAGTGAGTGCGGTCGTCGAGCAGGCTCGAAAGCAAGATCCCAACCCGAACGGGCACGCAGCGGGCACATAGGTCGGAACGAAGATCGGAAACGCATCAGGGCCAGGCTGGAGGATGAACCTCTGACCTGGCCCTGAGTGGCATGGAGCGGGCGACGGGAATCGAACCCGCGTAGCTAGTTTGGAAGACTAGGGCTCTACCATTGAGCTACGCCCGCAAACGCCGCACCACAGGTCACGGGGACCGCGGCACGAAGAGCATCGTAGCGGGTCGCGGACGGTCTGCGCACACATGGTTGCGGCACCGGGTGCCGCGATCCGCGCCTCCCCCGAAAAGGGCCTGTGCACCGCCTGTCGGCATGTACCCTACGTGTCGCACCGACGGGGTGTGGCGCAGCTTGGTAGCGCGTCCGCTTTGGGAGCGGAAGGTCGTCGGTTCGAATCCGGCCACCCCGACCACCAGCAAGATCGCATTGTGGGAGTCATCCCCCTTGCCGTTACTATGCAAAATGCGTGCCCGTGTGTCTGATGTACCGGGCTCGATCCGCGGAGCCGCTGTCCGGTGGCCGAGCAGAACCCCAAGAAGTCAGCCACCAAGGAGACCGAACCGTGAAGAGCGCCGTGGAGACCCTGAACCCGACTCGGGTTCGGCTCAGCATCGAGGTGCCCTTCGAGGAGCTCAAGGACAGCCTCGACGCGGCGTACAAGAAGATCAACCAGCAGGTCACGGTGAAGGGCTTCCGTAAGGGCAAGATCCCCAACCGGGTCATCGACCAGCGGTTCGGCCGTGGTGCTGTGCTGGAGGAGGCCGTCAACGACGCCCTCCCGAAGTTCTACACCGAGGCTGTCAACGAGGGTGAGCTCAACGTCCTGGGCCAGCCCGAGGTCGACATCACCGAGCTGAAGGACGGCGAGCTGCTGGCCTTCACCGCCGAGGTCGACGTGCGCCCCACGATCGAGATCCCGGACTACTCCGGCATCGAGGTCACCGTGGACGCCCTCGAGGTCACCGACGAAGAGGTCGAGAAGGCCGTCGAGCAGCTCCGCGAGCGCTTCGCCTCCACCAACCCGGTCGAGCGCGCCGCCGCCGAGGGCGACGTCGTCACGATCGACCTGCAGGCCAAGGTCGACGGCGAGGTTCTGGAGGACGGCGTGGCCGAGGGTGTCTCGTACACCATCGGTTCCGGTGAGCTCCTCGACGGCATCGACGCTGCTGTCACCGGCCTGGAGGCGGGTGGCGAGGCCACCTTCACCTCCGAGCTGAAGGGCGGCTCGGCCGAGGGCAAGGAGGCCGAGGTCACCGTCAAGGTCACCGCGGTCGCCGCCCGTGAGCTCCCGGAGCTGGACGACGAGTTCGCCCAGATGGCGAGCGAGTTCGACACGCTCGACGAGCTCAAGGCGGACAGCCGTACGCGCCTGGAGAACACCAAGCAGTACGACCAGGCCACCCAGGCCCAGGAGCGCGTCCTCGAGGAGCTGCTGAAGCTCGCCGAGGTCCCGATCCCCGAGAAGCTGCTCGCGGACGAGGTCCAGACCCGCAAGCACAACCTGGAGCACCACCAGCTCGGTCAGATGGGTCTGACCCTGGAGAAGTACCTGGAGATCCAGGGCAAGACGGTCGAGGAGTTCGAGGCCGAGACCTCCGAGCAGGCCATCAAGGGCATCAAGACCCAGTTCATCCTTGACGAGCTCGTCAACAAGGAGAAGCTGAACGTCAACCAGGAGGAGCTCACCGAGCACCTCATGCGGCGTGCTGCTTCCTCCGGCATGAGCCCCGACCAGTTCGCCCAGGCCGTCGTCGAGGGCGGCCAGGTGCCGATGCTCGTCGGCGAGGTCGCCCGCGGCAAGGCGCTGGCCGTGGTCGTCGAGGCCGCCAAGGTCGTCGACACCAACGGTGAGGTCGTCGAGCTGGAGGACGAGGAGGAGCTCGAGGAGGCCATCGAGACGGTCGAGGCCACCGAGGGCACCACCGAGGCCGCTGCCGAGGAGAAGAACGAGGCCTGAGCCTCGCACTGAACCCGTGCGACGGGCTCCGGACGCTGAGCGTCCGGAGCCCGTCGTCGTCTCGCGGCAGAGTCCCGCGCAGCCGGCCCCGAGTCCCCGCCCGGTGCCGCGGAACCCTTGTGCGCACTGCCCAGCTTGCGCTCCCAGCGAACAGTTGCGGAAGCGGGATGGCGTTGTCCTACCTGCGCGTTAGGGTCCATGAATAGGAAGGGCAGGGGAGTCCCCGCCCGCCCGGTACGAAGACGCTGAGACGGCCGGAGCCGTCAGAGACGAGCAGGTGGATACGTGACGAATCTGATGCCTTACGTCGCCGGAGAGCCGTCCCTCGGTGGTGGCCTCGGCGACCAGGTCTACAGCCGACTGCTCGGCGAGCGCATCATCTTCCTCGGTCAGCAGGTCGACGATGACATCGCCAACAAGATCACGGCGCAGCTGCTTCTCCTTGCCGCCGAACCCGACAAGGACATCTACCTCTACATCAACAGCCCCGGCGGCTCGGTGACGGCAGGCATGGCGGTCTACGACACCATGCAGTACATCCCGAACGACGTGGTCACCATCGGTATGGGCATGGCGGCCTCGATGGGCCAGTTCCTGCTGACCGGTGGCACCGCGGGCAAGCGCTTCGCGCTCCCGAACACCGACATCCTCATGCACCAGGGTTCGGCCGGCCTCGGCGGCACCGCCTCGGACATCAAGATCCAGGCGCAGTACCTGCTCCGTACGAAGCAGCGGATGGCGGAGATCACCGCCCGTCACTCCGGTCAGACCGTGGAGACGATCATCCGCGACGGCGACCGCGACCGCTGGTACACGGCGGAGGAGGCCGTGGAGTACGGGCTGATCGACGAGATCATCTCCGCCGCATCGGGCGTTCCGGGTGGCGGCGGCACCGGGGCCTGAGCCCCTCTGCCCGCCCAGCCCACAGCCCTCAGCCCTCAGAACGCCACCAGGATGGTGAACACCGACATGAGCAACTACCCCGGCCTCCCCGGCGCATCCGCCAGCGGCCTCTACACCGGCCCGCAGGTGGACAACCGCTACATCGTTCCGCGCTTCGTGGAGCGCACCTCGCAGGGTGTGCGGGAGTACGACCCGTATGCGAAGCTCTTCGAGGAGCGCGTGATCTTCCTCGGCGTGCAGATCGACGACGCGTCCGCCAACGACGTCATGGCGCAGCTGCTGTGCCTGGAGTCGATGGACCCGGACCGTGACATCTCGATCTACATCAACAGCCCCGGCGGCTCGTTCACCGCGCTCACCGCGATCTACGACACGATGCAGTTCGTGAAGCCGGACATCCAGACGGTCTGCATGGGCCAGGCGGCCTCCGCCGCCGCGGTCCTGCTCGCCGCCGGCACGCCCGGCAAGCGCATGGCTCTGCCCAACGCCCGTGTGCTGATCCACCAGCCGTCCTCGCAGACCGGCCGTGAGCAGCTCTCCGACCTGGAGATCGCGGCCAACGAGATCCTGCGGATGCGCACCCAGCTGGAGGAGATGCTGGCCAAGCACTCCACCACGCCGCTGGAGAAGATCCGCGACGACATCGAGCGCGACAAGATCCTGACCGCCGAGGACGCCCTCGCCTACGGTCTCGTCGACCAGATCGTCTCCACTCGCAAGAGTGCGGCCGGAGCGATGGCCTGACGTCGGCCTTTACCCCTTGGTGCGGTGGTTTCACGCGGTCGTGGCCGTGTGAACCGTGCCAAGGGGGGCCCGAACGGGGGGCCAGGCAAGGTACCGTCGGATAGAGGCACCAGGAGCCGCTGCACCAAGCTGCTCCCAGGCGAAGGGGAAGCACCTCGTGGCACGCATCGGTGATGGCGGCGACCTGCTCAAGTGCTCGTTCTGCGGAAAGAGCCAGAAGCAGGTGAAGAAGCTCATTGCGGGACCCGGTGTGTACATCTGCGACGAGTGCATCGATCTCTGCAACGAGATCATCGAGGAGGAGCTCGCGGAGACCTCCGAGGTGCGGTGGGAGGAACTCCCCAAGCCGCGCGAGATCTACGAGTTCCTCGAGGGGTACGTCGTCGGGCAGGAGCCCGCGAAGAAGGCCCTCTCGGTCGCTGTGTACAACCACTACAAGCGGGTCCAGGCGGGCGAGAACGGCGGCGCGCAGGGCCGCGACGACGCCATCGAGCTGGCCAAGTCCAACATCCTGCTGCTGGGCCCCACGGGCTCCGGCAAGACGCTCCTCGCGCAGACGCTGGCCCGCATGCTCAACGTTCCGTTCGCCATCGCCGACGCGACGGCGCTGACGGAGGCCGGGTATGTCGGCGAGGACGTCGAGAACATTCTGCTGAAGCTGATCCAGGCCGCGGACTACGACGTCAAGAAGGCCGAGACCGGGATCATCTACATCGACGAGATCGACAAGGTCGCCCGCAAGAGCGAGAACCCGTCGATCACCCGCGATGTCTCGGGCGAGGGTGTCCAGCAGGCCCTGCTGAAGATCCTGGAGGGCACCACCGCCTCCGTACCGCCGCAGGGCGGCAGGAAGCACCCGCACCAGGAGTTCATCCAGATCGACACGACGAACGTGCTGTTCATCGTGGGCGGCGCCTTTGCCGGTCTGGAGCGGATCATCGAATCGCGGGCGGGCGCCAAGGGCATCGGCTTCGGCGCGACGATCCGTTCCAAGCGCGAGATCGAGGCAAGCGACCAGTTCCAGGAGGTCATGCCGGAGGATCTGGTGAAGTTCGGGATGATTCCCGAGTTCATCGGCCGCCTCCCCGTGCTGACCTCGGTGCACAACCTGGACCGCGAGGCGCTGCTGCAGATCCTCGTCGAGCCGCGCAACGCGCTGGTGAAGCAGTACCAGCGCCTCTTCGAACTCGATGGTGTGGAGCTGGACTTCGACCGCCCGGCGCTGGAGGCCATCGCCGACCAGGCGATCCTGCGCGGCACCGGCGCGCGCGGTCTGCGCGCCATCATGGAAGAGGTCCTCCAGTCCGTGATGTACGAGGTGCCGTCCCGCAAGGACGTGGCCCGCGTCGTCATCACGGCGGATGTGGTCCGCAACAACGTCAACCCGACGCTGGTCCCGCGCGAGCCGCGCACGATCGGCAAGAACGACGGCGGCCGCCACGAGAAGTCCGCGTAGCGGTTGCGCGTACGCACACGGAAGGGGCGCCCGGCCAGTGACTGGCCG
>NZ_JBHVEE010000073.1:0-48596 GCF_042802415.1 Streptomyces sp. NPDC057486
CCGGGCACCCCGTCCGTGGCGGGGTGCCCGGCCCGTACGGGTACCGGCAGGCGCCGGGTCAGCGCTTGATCTCCTTGATCTTGAGCATCCGCGTGATGACCTTGTCCAGCTCGTCGTCGTTGAAGACGTTCTTCCAGTCGTCGCGGACGATCGACTCACGGCCGTAGTCCATCGCGATCAGGCACGCGTCGGAGAACGGGTTGGAGCCCTTGAGGGTGTTGGCCAGCGCCACCTGGGTGTGGCCCAGCAGCATCGCGCGGGCCGCCTTCTCCGGGACACCCACCGTGTGGACGGTCTCGTGCAGCGCCTCGGTCAGGAGCGCGCCGACCATGCAGGCGATCGTCTCGACGAGGGTCGGCTCCAGGACAGCGAGCTGCTTGACCGTCACCCAGTGGACCTCGACGACCGGGGCATACATCGTGGAGATGACTGCTTCGGCCAGCTCCTGGGCCTTCGGGTCGGCGGCCTCGGCGGCGGGCTCGAAGGAGGCGACGACCTCCTGCGGGGCGGCGATGCCGCCGAACGTGTCGGCCCATTCCTCCTTCGTCGTGCGCTCCAGGAAGACCGACGGGTGGCAGGGGTGCGCCACCGCGTTGTGGACGTCCGCGCGGCGGGTCAGCAGACCCGCGTAAGCGGCGGCCGGGTCCAGCGTCAGCAGGATCGCGCCCGGCTTCATGACCGGGACGAGCTGCTCGGAGACCTTGCCGAGCACGACGTCCGGCACGGCGAGGATGACGACATCGGCCCGGGCGGCCGCCTCGGCACCATCGGTCAGTTCGCGGCCGAGCTCGCGGATCAGCTCCTGGCCCTTCGGCGAGTTCTCGGCGAAGAGGGTGGTGAAGTCGCTCTTGACCAGGTTGTTGGAGACGCGCTGGCCCATCTTGCCGGCGGCCCCGATGACGGCAACGGTGGTGGATGCGGTCGTGGTTTCGGTGGCCATTACTTGCTCCTCATAAGGGTGTTGATGCTGTGCCGGGTCCACTGGTCCTCCAGGCGGGCGGTCTCGGTGAAGTCCCCCTGCCAGGGGAGCCAGTGCTCCACGATCTGGTTGATGCCCTTCTCGGCCGGCCGGACCTTGTCGATCATGTGGTCGTAGTCGAGGAGGCCCTCGCCGAGGAGGCAGCCGGCGAACGTGAAGCCGACCCAGCCGTCACGGCGGGAGAAGGAGAAGTCCTTGACGTGGATGTTCACCACGTAGGGGGCGGTGGCGTCGACGACGTCCACCGGGCGTTCGAGCCGGGCGACGCTGTTGCCCGGGTCGAGGACGACGCCGAGGTACGGGCTGTCGACGCCGCGCACGACGGACAGCAGGTCGTCGGTGGAGACCTGTTCGTACGTCTCCAGGCCGAGCGTCACGCCCGCCGCGGCGTAGCCGGGGACGGCCTCTCGGAGCAGGGCCGTCGCCTCGGGCACGTTCGGCCGGTGGTCGGCCGTGTTCATCATCGAGCGGACCAGGGTGACGCCCAGACGCTGCGCGATACGGAGATACGTGGCCAGGTGCGCGGGGCGCACCCCCCGGGTGCCGAGCTCCAGCGTGATGCCGTACTCCGCCGCCGTGGCGCGTACCGCGTCCAGCTGCGTGTCGTCGAACGTCTCGATCAGCGGGTAGTCGCAGATCTGGAAGACCTCGCCGCCCAGGTCACGGGTCTGCGCGAGCATGTCGTGCACGGTGAGCGGCTGCGGGGCGCGCTCGGAGATCCGCCAGAAGAAGGCGTAGGTGCTCAGTCCGTAGGCCATCAGGACACTCCTGCCGACGAGTCGGCGCGCAGGGCCAGGACCTCGTCGAGGATGCGTTCCACCGCCGCCGGGTCGTGGGCGAACCGGCCGAGGAAGAGACCGCCGACCCCGGTGCCGAGTTCGGTGAGCAGTCCAGGGCCCGCGCTGCCGCCGTAGATGACCCTGCTGCCGACGAGGGCAGGCTGCGTGGCCAGCCAGTCGGCCAGGGCCGTGCAGACGGTACGGATGTGCTCGGACGACGCCGGTTCGGGGGCGCCGATCGCCCACTGCGGTTCGTACGCGAGGACGAGCGGGGCCGGGGCGCCGTCATGGGCTGCCGTGGCCAGGACGCGCTCCGCCTCGGCGACCGTGCGGGCGGCCGCCTCGGCGGGGGAGACCCGGTCGAGTTCACCGACGCACAGGACCGGTGTGAGGCCGTTGCGCAGGGCGGCGGCCGTCTTGGCCGCGACCACCGTGTCGCCCTCGCCGAAGAGCCGGCGGCGTTCGGCGTGGCCGACCTCGGCGTAGCTCGCGCCGATCTCCTTGAGATGCGCGCCGCTGACCTCGCCGGTGTACGGGCCGGTGTCCTCGGTCGCCAGGTCCTGCGCCCCGGTCCGCACCCCCGTGCCGGCGAGGATGCCGGTGACGGGGACGAGCGCGGGGAACGCGGGCAGCACGAACAGTTCGGCGACGCCGGTCGTCACGGCCGGGTGCCGGGCGGCGGTGTCGGCGATCCGGCGCGCCCAGTTCAGGGTCTGGTGGTGGCCGAAGTACATCTTCAGGCTCACCCCGATCGTGATCGGCGCCGGAGCGGTGGAAGCGGCGGGCATCAGGCTGCTGCTTCCTGCTGGTTCTCGTAGTCCCGCATGAGGGCGACCTTGGCGGCGGACGCGGACGTCTCGTCGAAGCGGTACGTCAGCCACTCGGCGGCCAGCCGACGGGCCAGTTCCAGACCGACGACGCGCTGCCCGAACGTGAGGACCTGGGCGTTGTTGGAGAGGACCGCGCGCTCGACGGAGAACGAGTCGTGGGCGGTCACCGCACGGATGCCCTTGACCTTGTTGGCGGCGATGGCGACACCGAGACCGGTGCCGCAGACCAGCAGGGCGCGGTCCGCCTCGCCGCGGGCGACCATCTCGGCGGCGGCGATGGCCACCGTCGGGTACGCGGTGTGTCCGTCGGCGTCGACGCCCACATCGGTGACGGTGACGACGAGGTCGCTGGCCTCCAGGTCCTTCTTGAGGGCTTCCTTGTACACGTAACCGGCGTCGTCGGAACCGACGACGATACGGAGCCTGTCGGACATCAGTGGATCTCCAGGGTGGGTGCGAGAACGGGGTGGACGGCGCGGACGATCAGGGCGAGGGAGTGCGCCCCCGCGTCCGGGGTGCCGAGACTCTTCTCGGCGTGCGGACGGGCCCGGCCCATGCGGGGCAGCAGGTCGGCGGTGGCGGCCGCGGCGGCGGCGGCGGTGCTCGCCGCCGTGTCCCAGGCGGTGGACAGCGGCTGCCCGTCGGTGGTGGCGGTGGTCAGTGCCTCGGCGAGCGGGACGAGGACGTCGACCATCGTCTTGTCGCCGACCTCCGCCCCGCCCAGGCGCATCACGCCCGCCGCCGCCTCCGCGACTCCGGCGGCGACCACGGGGGCGGTGGGCCGCTCGGTGTCGCCGAGGGCGGTGCCGATGGCGCGGAGGATGACGCCCCACAGGGCGCCCGAGGTGCCGCCCGCCTTGTCGGCCCAGGCGTCGGCGGCCCGGTGCAGGAGCGTTTCGGCGCCGGCGCCGAGCTGCTCCGCGCGGACGGCTGCCTCGTACGCACCCGTGGATCCGCGCTGCATGCCGATGCCGTGATCGCCGTCACCGGCGACCGCGTCGATCCGGCCGAGCTCGTCGGCGTGCGTGTCGACGGTGGACTTCAGGGTGCGCAGGGCGGCGAGGACGGTACGGGCGGCGGCGCGGGACTCCTCGGTGGCGGCCGGGACCGGCTCCTCGACGGCTTCTTCGGCGGGACCTTCGGAGATCAGGTCCGCAGCCTCGACCGTGCCCTTGCGGTACGCGGGGGCATCCGCCGGAGCCGTCCACAGCGGTTCCAGTTCGTCCGTCAGCCAGCACAGGGTGAGCGAGACGCCCGCCATGTCGAAGCTGGTCACCAGCTCGCCGACCTCGGGGTCGACGGCCTCCACACCGGCTTCATGAAGCAGTTGGGCGACCCGGCGGTAGACGACGAACAGCTCCTCGTACTTCACCGAGCCGAGGCCGTTGAGGATGACGGCTGCCCGCTGCCCGCGCGGGGAGTCGACACCCTCGGGCAGCTCACCCAGCACCGTGCTCACCAGCAGCTCGGCGGCCCCGTCCGCGCTCGGGACCGGCTGCTCGCCCATGCCCGGCTCACCGTGGATGCCGAGCCCGACTGCCATCCGGTCCTCGGGGACGGTGAACAGGGGGTGGTCCGCGCCCGGCAGGGTGCAGCCGGAGAACGCGACACCGAAGGAACGCGTGCGGGCATTGGCCAGCTCGGCGATCCGGGTCACCTCGGCGAGATCGTGTCCCGCCTCCGCGGCGGCCGCGGCCGCCTTGAAGACCACCAGGTCGCCCGCGACCCCGCGGCGCTTGTGCGCCTCGGCCGCGGAGGCGCTCGATATGTCGTCGGTGACGCCGAGCGTCCGGGCGGGTATGCCCTCGGCGGCCAGCTGCTCGGCCGCCTGCCCGAAGTGCAGGACGTCGCCCGCGTAGTTCCCGTACGCGAGAAGGACACCACCGCCGGTCTGCGCGGCCTTCGCGACCTGCCGCACCTGGTGGGCGGAGGGCGAGGCGAAGACATTGCCGACCGCGGCGCCGTGCGCGAGGCCCTGGCCGACCAGGCCGGAGAAGGCCGGGTAGTGGCCGGATCCGCCGCCGACGACGACCGCGACCTGGCCGGGGGCAGTACGGGTGGCCCGGACCACCCCGCCGGGGACCTGACGGACCCGGTGGGGGTGGGCGGCGACGAACCCCTCGAGTGCCTCGTCGGCGAAGGCGGCGGGGTCGTTGAACAGACGGGTCATCAGTGGGCCTCCACGAGGGACCGGCCCTGACCCGCGTCGCGGTCCTTGGACCGGCCGGCGAGCCACAGCATCAGTGCGGCGGACATGAGCATGAAGGCGCCGACCAGGAACATCGGCACGTAGTAGTCGCCGCTGAAGTCCTTCAGCCAGCCGGTGACGTAGCCGGCGGCGAAACCGGCCACATTGCCCGCGGTGTTGATCAGGGCGATACCGGCCGCGGCGGCGGCGCCGGTCAGGAACTGGGACGGCACGGACCAGAAGACCGGCAGCGCGGCGAAGATCGCACACGCGGTGACGGTGATGACGGCGACCGTCGCGGCGGGCGAGCCCATGTAGAGGGCGATCGGGATGGAGATACCACCCACGACGGCCGGGCCGGCGATGTGCCACTTGCCGACGCCGTGCCTGGTGGCGTGACGCGACCAGAAGAAGAGGACCACCGCTGCCGGGAGATACGGGATCGCCGTGATCAGGGCCTTGTCCATGACGCTGAACGAGGTGTCGAACTGCTCCTGGAAGCCGTTGATGATCGTCGGCAGGAAGAAGGCGAGGGCGTACAGACCGTAGATGAAACCGAAGTAGATGAGCGCGAGGGTCCAGACACGGCTGTTGGTGAACGCGGCCTTCAGTGCCTCGCGCCCGTGCCCGGACTTCTCGTCGGCGCCGGTCTTCGTGGCGTTCTCGGCGGCCAGCTCGGCGGTCAGCCACTCCTTCTCCGGGGTGGTCAGCCACTTCGCGTCGGCCGGCTTGTCGATCAGGTAGAACCAGGCGATGACGCCCAGCAGGATCGCGGGGACGGACACGCCGAGGAACATCACGCGCCAGCCCTCGAGGCCGAACAGCCCGTGCTGATTGATGAACCAGCCGGCCAGCGGGGCGCCGATCACGGTGGTCAGCGGCTGGGCCAGGTAGAAGAGGCCGAGCACCTTCGTCCGGTGCCGGGACGGCACCCACTGGCTCAGGAAGAGGATCGCGCCGGGGAAGAATCCGGCCTCGGCGACACCGAGCAGGAAGCGGAGCGTGTACAGCTGCTCGCTGTTCTGCACCCAGGTGAAGAGCAGGGCGACGATGCCCCAGGAGACCATGATCCTGGCGAGCCAGCGGCGGGCGCCGAACTTGTGCAGGGCCATGTTGCTCGGCACTTCGAGAATGATGTAGCCGATGAAGAAGACGCCCGAGGCGAAGCCGAACTGGGCCGCCGTGAGCGCGAGGTCCTGGCCCATGCCGTTCGGCTCGGCGAAGGACACGGCCGTGCGGTCCAGATAGTTCACGAAGAACATCAGGGCCACGAAGGGGACGAGCCGGATCGAGACCTTCTTGATCGTCGACCGCTCGACGGCAGATCTCTCGACTGAATGCGCAGTGGCGCCCATGGAGACTCCTCGCTTCCCGGACAGCTTTGTCCGGCTCTGGTCACTGTCGGCAGCGGGCGGGGCCGGCAGTAGCCGCGGCGGGTCCGACCGGCGAACAGCTCACACGCTAGACCTGAAAACAAAATTGGTCACCAATTAACCAAAGTGATGTACGTCGCTCCGACGAGCACACCAAAAGGACCGATGAGCGCGATATGGTCCGCCCGGCCCATGATCATCGGGAGACGTCTGATGTACTGGACGACGTGTCCACGCAGCCCGAAGAGCCCGATTTCACCTCGCTCCTGCGCCCCGTCGTACGCGAGTCCTCGGTCAGCGAGGTGGCCAAGCGGCTCCTCGACCACCTCTCCGAGGGCAACCTGAAGCCAGGCACCCGACTGCCCGCCGAGCGGCAGCTCGCCGAGGCGCTCGGCGTCGCCCGGTCCAGCGTCCGGGGCGCACTCTCCGCACTGGACGTGCTCGGCATCATCGAGATCCGGCCGGGCTCGGGGTCGTACGTGCGCGACGGCACGTCGGAGTTCCTGCCGCAGGCGATCAACTGGGGCCTGATGCTCGGTCAGCGCCGTACGCAGGACCTCGTGGAGGTCCGTACGTTCATGGAGGGCATGTCCGCACGCCTCGCCGCGGAACGGGCGGAGCAGGCGGACGTCGAACGGCTCGAAGGGCATCTGGCTCGGATGCGGGAGGCGGGCACGGACGTCAAGGCGTTCGTCGACGCCGACATCGCGTTCCACCTGGAGACCGCGAACATCGCCCGCAACACGGTGCTGAGCGACATCCTGCACTCCATCCGGGCGCTGCTCCAGGTCTGGATGGAACGGGCGGGCGACATCGAGGGCACGGTGAGCGGGACGCTTCATGAGCACGGGGCGGTGCTCGACGCGATCCGGGCGGGTGATCCCGAGGCGGCGGATGCGGCGATGGCCGAACACATGCGGTTGGCGAGCGACCGGCTGAACCTGTCGCTCCGCGCCGGCCAGGAGGACTGACAACCGGTCCTCGCCTCCGGGTGCACGCCCGGAGGCCCTTTTCGGCCTGTCCGGCGTCCGACGACGGAACCGTTGCTCGGGTGGGACGTTCAGCCGGACGGGCCGGGGGATCCCCGGGACCGGGGGCGTCGCCGGACGGGCCGCCGCGGCGGCGTTCGTTTCGCCCCCGAACCCCGGACGGGCTTCATCGGCCCGCCCACCTCGCTCGTATGCTCGGCTCATGACCGATCCTCAGCGCGCACGCCCGACCACCAACTCCATGCGGCGCGCGCTCAAACGGGCCCGTGACGGTTTCGCCCTCGATGTGACCGAGGCCGCCGTCCTGCTCCAGGCACGCGGCGACGATCTGACGGACCTTGCCGCGTCCGCCGCCCGGGTGAGGGACGCGGGCCTCGAAGCCGCGGGTCGGCCGGGCGTCATCACGTACTCGCGCAAGGTCTTCATCCCGCTGACCCGGCTCTGTCGCGACAAGTGCCACTACTGCACCTTTGTCACCGTCCCCGGCAAGCTCCGCAAGGCCGGGCACGGGATGTTCCTGTCGCCCGACGAGGTTCTCGACATCGCCCGCAAGGGCGCGGCCATGGGCTGCAAGGAAGCACTGTTCACGCTCGGCGACCGCCCCGAGGACCGCTGGCCCGAGGCGCGGGAGTGGCTGGAGGCCGAGGGATACGACGACACCCTCGCGTACGTACGAGCCATGGCGATCCGGGTGCTCGAAGAGACCGGACTCCTTCCGCACCTCAACCCCGGCGTGCTGACCTGGACCGACCTCCAGCGCCTCAAGCCCGTCGCCCCGTCCATGGGCATGATGCTGGAGACGACGGCGACCCGCCTGTGGTCCGAGCCGGGCGGCCCGCACCACGGCTCCCCGGACAAGGAGCCGGCCGTACGGCTGCGGGTGCTGGAGGACGCGGGCCGGTCCAACGTTCCGTTCACGACCGGCATCCTGATCGGGATCGGCGAGTCCTACGAGGAGCGCGCCGACTCCCTCTTCGAGCTGCGCAGGACCGCCCGCGCCTACCACGGCATCCAGGAGGTCATCGTCCAGAACTTCCGCGCCAAGCCGGACACGGCGATGCGCGGGATGCCGGACGCCGAACTGGAGGAACTGGCCGCCGCCATTGCCGTGGCCCGGCACATCCTCGGCCCGTCCGCCCGCATCCAGGCCCCGCCGAACCTCGTTGACGCGGAGTACGCACTGCTCATCGGCGCAGGGATCGACGACTGGGGCGGAGTCTCACCGCTCACCCCGGACCATGTGAACCCCGAGCGTCCATGGCCGCACATCGATGAACTCGCCGCGAAGACGGCCGAGTCGGGCTTCGATCTCCGTGAACGGCTCACCATCTACCCGGAGTTCATCCAGCGCGGCGAGCCCTGGCTCGACCCCCGCCTTCTCCCGCACGTCCGGGCGCTCGCTGACCCGGAGACCGGTCTGGCGAAGGAAGGGGCGATCCCCGTCGGTCTGCCGTGGCAGGAGCCGGACGAGGGCTTCAACGCCTCCGGCCGCACCGATCTGCACCGCACCATCGACACCGAGGGCCGAACCGGCGACCGCCGCGACGACTTCGACGAGGTCTACGGGGACTGGGGGGCACTCCGCGAGGCCGCCGCCCCCGGAATGCTCCCGTCCAGGATCGACACCGATGTGAAGGCCGCGCTCGGCCAGGCCGCCGACGACCCGACGAAGCTCACCGACGACCAGGCCCTCGCCCTGCTCCACGCGGACGGCCCGGCGCTCGACGAACTGTGCCGGATCGCGGACACGCTGCGTCGTGACGTGGTCGGCGACGACGTCACGTACATCGTCACCAGGAACATCAACTTCACCAACGTCTGCTACACCGGCTGCCGGTTCTGCGCCTTCGCCCAGCGGCGCACCGACGCCGACGCGTACACGCTCTCCCTGGACCAGGTCGCCGACCGGGCCGCGCAGGCGTGGGACGTCGGTGCCGTCGAGGTCTGCATGCAGGGCGGCATCCACCCGGACCTGCCCGGCACGGCGTACTTCGACATCGCGCGGGCGGTGAAGGAACGCGTCCCCGGCATGCACGTGCACGCCTTCTCCCCGATGGAGGTCGTCAACGGCGCGACCCGCACCGGCATGTCCATCCGCGACTGGCTGACCGCCGCGAAGGAGGCCGGGCTCGACTCGATCCCGGGCACGGCGGCGGAGATCCTGGACGACGAGGTCCGCTGGGTCCTCACCAAGGGGAAGCTGCCGACGGCGACCTGGCTGGAAGTCATCAGGACGGCCCACGAGGTGGGGCTGCGCTCCTCATCGACCATGATGTACGGGCATGTCGACCAGCCCCGCCACTGGCTCGGTCATCTGCGGACCCTGGCCCGCCTCCAGCAGGAGACCGGTGGCTTCACGGAGTTCGTGACGCTGCCGTTCATCCACACCAATGCGCCGGTCTACCTCGCGGGCATCGCCCGCCCGGGCCCGACCGACCGTGACAACCGGGCCGTCACCGCCATGGCCCGGCTCCTGCTGCACCCGCACATCACCAACATCCAGACCAGCTGGGTCAAGCTCGGCACGGAGGGGGCGGCCGAAATGCTCCGCTCCGGTGCGAACGACCTGGGCGGCACGCTGATGGAGGAGACCATCTCCCGCATGGCGGGTTCGAGTTACGGCTCGTACCGCTCGATCCAGGATCTGGTCGCCATCGCCGAACTGGCGGGCCGGCCGGCGAAGCCGCGCAACACGCTGTACGGGGAAGTCCCCGAGGAACGGCAGCGGGCGGATACACCCGGCCGTCCGGGGACACCTGCGGGTGGCCGTCGGCCGCCGGGCAGGTTCCGCTTCAGGTCACGGATGTCCCGCGTCCGCGACCGTCGCCGGGACCCCGGAGATCCCCGGAGATAGCTGTTCAAAAGTGACCGCCGGAGCCACTCCGTACATACCGTTCCGCCCCTGAACCAGCCGTTCCCGTTCGATTACAGTGCTGCGCAGTCGTACGCGGACGGGGGAAGGGGCGCGGTGAGCACAGGAGCCACAGCCATCTGGGGCCGCGCCGAACAGCAGGACTTCCGCAGCCGGGTGCGCGGCTGTCTGCTGGGCGGTGCCATCGGCGACGCGCTCGGCGCGGCCGTCAGCGGACTCTCGCTCGAAGAGATCCGCGCGGCCCATGGCGTCGAGGCCGTCACCGACTTCGTGCCCGTCCACGGCAGACGAGGTGCGGTCACCGCCGTCACCCAGCTCACCCTGTTCACCGTCGACGGACTGATCCGCGCCCAGGTCCGCCGCGACACCGGCGCCTGGCACCCGCCCACCGATGTGCACCGTGCCCATCTGCGCTGGGCCGCCACCCAGAGCGACTGGGGTCCGGACGAGCGGCGCACGGAGAACGGCTGGCTCGCCCAGGAGGAGTGGCTCTACGCCCGCCGCGCCCCCACCCGCGAATGCCTCAACGGCTTCGGCGACACCACCATGGGCACCCTCGACCAGCCCAAGAACCCTGCCGCGCGCGGCTCGGCCGCACTCACCCGCTCCGCCCCGTTCGGCCTGCTGGTGGGCTGGGAACCGCAGCTCGTCCTGCAACTGGCCGTCGAATGCGCCGCCCAGACCCACGGCCACCCCACCGCCCTCCTCTCCGCGGGCGCCCTCGCCGTCGTGGTGCACGGGCTGGCCCGCGGCGAGACGCTGGACGGCGCCGTCCAGCAGGCCCTGGCGCTGCTCGCCGAGCGCCCCGGCCACGAACAGGTCACCGACGCCCTGCAGCAGGCCCTCGGCTCCGTGCGCCAGGGCATCCCGGGCCCGGCCCTCATCGAGGCGCTGGGTGACACGGACTCCGCCGAGGAGGTCCTCGCCGTCGCCGTGTACTGCGCACTGGTCGGCGAGGACGTCCGGCACGGGCTGCGGCTCGCGGTGAACCACAGCGGCCCGTCCGCGGCCACCGGGGCGCTCTGCGGGGTACTGCTCGGTGTGCTGCACGGCGAGACCGCACTGCCGCCCGCCTGGCTCGCCGAACTGGAGGGCCGGGCCACGCTCCTGGAACTCGCCGACGACTTCGCCATGGAGATGACCCAGGGGCCGGCGCTCCACAGCCCGTCGGCTGCCGCCCAGGGCTGGCTGACCCGCTACCCGCGCGGCTGACCGCGTACGGACGGCACGGGAAAGGGGCGGGGTGCGGACGCCGCCGCGTCCGTACCCCGCCCCTTGCACCCGGCTGAGGGGATCAGTCCTTCACACCCTCCGCGACCGCGGCGTCGCCGGAACCGGCCTGCGCCGGAACCGTCGCGCCCGCGGCGTCCCCGTCACCGTCCGTGTTGATCTTCTCGATCAGCGCGTCGCGCTCCGGGGTGTCCTCGGGCTTGATGAAGCCGATCAGGACGTAGAGCACCAGCGAGATCGCCAGCGGCAGTGCCACCTGGTACTGGAGCGCGACATCCGTCTTCACCGAACCGTCGAAGTTGTAGTTGGTGAAGTAGAACGCCAGCAGACCCGCCGCCCAGCTGACGAGCGCGGCCGTCGGGCCCGACTTACGGAACCTGCGCAGCAGGCCCAGCATGAACGGGATCGCGATCGGACCCATCAGACCGGCCACCCACTTGATGACGACGGAGATGATGTCCTTGAACGTCGGCGAGTTGATCTGGGTGGCGAGCGCCATCGACAGACCGAGGAAGCCGAGCGTGGACACCCGGGCCGCCAGCAGACCCGTACGGCTGCTCCAGCTGCGGGCCGCCTTCGAGATGACCGGGGCGATGTCCCGTGTGAAGACCGCCGAGATGGCGTTGGCGTCCGAGGAGCACATGGCCATCGTGTGCGAGAAGAAGCCGACGACGACCAGGCCCAGCAGACCGTGCGGCAGCAGCTGCTCGGTCATCAGGGCGTAGCTGTCGGAGGCGTCCGGCTTCTGTGCGTGGACCAGCAGCGGGGCGCACCACATCGGGAAGAACAGGACCGTCGGCCAGACCAGCCAGAGCACGGCGGAGAGCCGGGCCGATCGGGTCGCGGAGGCGGCGGAGTCCGTGGCCATGTAGCGCTGGGCCTGGTTCCACATGCCGCCGTTGTACTCGAAGGTCTTGATGAAGAGGTACGCCAGCAGGAAGGTCACCGTGTACGGGCCGGCCGTCGGGTTCGTGTGGCCCTCGGGCAGCTTGTCCCAGACCGTCCACAGGGTGCTGACGCCGTCGAGCTTGATCATCGCGGTGACGAGCATCGCGATACCGGCGAAGAGCTGGATGACGAACTGTCCCAGCTCCGTGAGGGCATCGGCCCACAGGCCGCCGACCGTGCAGTAGACGGCCGTGATGCAGCCGGTGATGAAGATGCCCTGGGTGATCGTGATACCCGTGAAGACGGAGAGCAGGGTGGCGATGGCCGCCCACTTGGCGCCGACGTCCACGATCTTCAGCAGCAGACCGGACCAGGCGAGCGCCTGCTGCGTCTGGATGTTGTAGCGGTTCTTCAGGTATTCGAGCGGCGACGCGACATGCAGCCGCGAGCGCAGCCGGTTGAGCCGGGGCGCGAAGAGCTGGGCGCCGATGCCGATGCCGATGGCGATCGGCAGCGACCAGGTCACGAACGACGTGACGCCGTACTGGTAGGCGATACCGGCGTACCCGGTGAACATCACGGCGCTGTAGCCGGACATGTGGTGCGAGATGCCGGACAGCCACCACGGCATCTTGCCGCCGGCCGTGAAGAAGTCGCTGACGTTGTCCACGCGCTTGTGGGACCAGAGTCCGATCGCGATCATCACGCCGAAGTAGCCGATGAGCACGACCCAGTCGAGACTGTTCATGTGCCCCCTCCTGGGGTCCGCCTTGTGAACGGGGTGCGCACTTCGTCAGTACGGCCGCCCAGCGGAGCCCCGTGCGGGAGCGGGGACATCGGGGATTGAACCGCCTGTTCGGTCCCTCGGTCAAGGTTTTTGGCGATCAGGGATGTGAACGCTAATCAGTAAGTCGAACGATTTTACTTGTTCTTGACCAACGGGGGCGTTGTCGTGAACGTGACGACGGCCACACGATGAGCGGGCACTTCGTCAGGCTGTGCAGAGCAATCGCGAGCACTGGAGAGCGCAGAAAGACCGCACGGGATGCGGGTCCCGTGCGGCCGAGAAGGAGGAGAGCGGGAGAACAGGAGGGAAGGAGGGGAACCGGGTCTGTCGCCGATCACCGCTGCCGGTATCGGCGCATCGGCGCCCTCATCGCTGCGGCGTCTCAGCGCATCAGTTCGCCGGCGTTGACCAGTAGGGACTGACCGGTGATCGCCCGGGCCCGGTCGGAGGCCAGGAACACCGCCGCCTCCGCCACATCGCCGTCCGTGGCCAGCTCCGGCAGCGCCATCCGTTCGGTGAGCCTGCCCAGCACCTCGGCCTCCGGCACGCCCTCGGTGTGCGCGGTGAACTGCACGTACGCCTGCACCGGTGGACCCCACATCCAGCCGGGCAGGACGGTGTTCACCCGGATCCGGTGCGGACCGAATTCCCGCGCCATGGAGTACATCGCCGAGGTGAGCGCGCCCTTCGACGCCGCGTAAGCCGCCTGCTGCACCTGGGAGGGTGCGGCGACCGACGACTGCGTGCCGATGACGACGACGGAGCCTCCCCGCTCCTTCAGCCCGGGCAGGCAGGCGCGCGTCATCCGCAGCGTGCCGAGCAGATTGACGTCGATCACCGACTGCCAGGTGGTGAAGTCCGCGTCCTCGACCCCGCCGAAGTAGCTGTCCCACGCCGCGACATGGACCACCGCGTCGATACGTCCGAACCTCCTCAGCGCCAGTCCGGCGAGCGCCTCGCACTGCGCCTCGTCGGTGATGTCGGTGGCCTGATGGGCCGTGTGCCGGCCCCCGGGATCGATCTCGGCGGCCGACTTGGCGAGATTGGCCGCGGTGCGCGCTCCGAGGACGGCGCTCCCGCCGTCCCGTACCACCGTCGCCGCGATCCGATGACCCAGCCCGGTGCCTACGCCGGACACGATGACGGTCTTCCCCGCGAGCAGCATCGGGTGCCTCCCGGCTCTGGCAGTTCTTCTGACGGGGCGTCAGAGTAGGGCGCCGTAGCGGAGTACGGAAGGGGAACGGCATGAGCGACGAGACGCGCAGCGATACGTACGCCGAACTGGCCGCGCTGGGGCCGTACGGAGTCCATCCCGGCCATGCGCTGATCACCATGGTGGAACCGCACCCGGGCCATGAGTACGCGTACAACCGCTGGTACGAGGACGACCACTACTACGCGGGCGCCATGGCGATGCCCTGGATGTTCGCCGGGCGGCGCTGGGTGGCCACCCGGGAGCTCCAGGAGCTGCGTTATCCGGAGAAGTCCGCGGTCGCGCAGCCGGTCGGCGCCGGGTGCTATCTGTCCACGTACTGGGTGACGGACGGGCGCTACGACGACCACATGAAGTGGACTGTCGGGATCAACAAGCGGCTGAACCGGGACGGTCGGGTCTATCAGGACCGCACGCATGTGTTCACCGCGTTCCAGGACCACGAGGCGACGGTCTACCGGGACGGCGCCGCCGGCCCAAGGGATCATCACGCCCTCGACCACCCGTACCGCGGGCTCGTGCTGCAGGTGATCGACGCCGAAGGGGCCGGGCAGCGGTCGGAGCTGCTGGAATGGCTGCGCTCCCGGCATCTGCCGAAGCGGCTGGGCGGCTCACCGGCGGCGATGGTGACCGTCTTCCGCCCCACGCCGCTGCCGGGTGACCGGATGACCTATGTGAAGCAGGTCGAGGGCGTCGACACCCGGCTCACCCTGCTCTGGTTCCTCCAGGAGGACCCGCGGGAGTGCTGGGCGGAGCACTTCACCGGACTCGACGCGGCGGTTGCGGAATCCGGCCTGGGGCGGGTGGAGTTGGTGGCGCCGTTCATCCCGACCGTGCCCGGCACGGACAAGTACGTGAATCAGCTGCGCTGAACGGACCGTCCGGCGGTGGGCCCCCTCGGCCAGGACGGCGGACCGGTCGAGAGGGCCTCCTGCGGCACCGTTTCGGTGCCGCACCGCATTCCGTGGGTGGGCATGGGTCAGACGTCGACGGAGCCCTTCGCGATGTCGGACACAAAGGCGTTCCACGCACCGGGCACGAAGGTGATCGAAGGACCCTCGGGGGCCTTCGAGTCGCGGACCGCGATCGACTGGACGAGGGGGGACTTGACCTCGACGCAAGCGCCGTTGCCCCCGGAATACGACGACTTCGTCCAATTGTCCGTGGCACCCTGACGAATAGCCATGTTCACTCCGGTTCGGATTCAGAGAGTTGTGTGACTCGCACCAACTGCGTATCTGTTGGCGTGATCGACGCTACTCGCCAACATCGCTGGGTGAGAGGGGCGTTCACTCGACCGGATGGCATATTCCATGCGGGTCTTCCGCTTTGATGCGGCGACGGTGTACCGTGCCGTCGCCTCACCCGTAACATCGTTCCTTTTCCCGCATAACGGACTTTGCGGAATGTCTGGTTCAGTCGGTCAGTCGGTGCTGAGCTGGGCGTACGTCTTCGCGATGTCGGCGATGTAGTGCCGGGTCTGCTCCACGTTCAGTGCCTGCGCCCGCAAGTGCTCGTACATGACGCTGTACCGCTGCACGTCATTGGCTTTCTCCAGATAGAGGTCGCTGGTGACGCCCTCGATATAGACGACGCTGGAGTCCGCGGTGTCCGGGAATTCCAGAATGGCGTACTGCCCGTTGATGCCCGGGTGGGCGCCCATGTCGAACGGCAGCACCTGAATCGTCACATGGGGCAGGTGCGACAGCTCGACGAGCTGTTCCAACTGCTCGATCATGACCTGCCTGCCACCGACCATCCGGCGCAGCGCGGCCTCGTCGACGACCGCCCAGAGCCGCAGCGGCCCCTCCTGGGTGGTGATCCGGTCCTGGCGGCGCGCACGGACGCTGACGCGCTTGTCGATGTCGGTCTGCGGTGCCTCCGGCAGCGCGCCGTTGATCAGTGCCTCGGCATAGCTCCGGGTCTGCAACAGGCCGGGGACCACCTGCGGTTCGTATACCCGCAGTGACTCGGCGTCGGTCTCCAGGCCGATGTAGACGCTGTACGGGATGTCGCCGAAGGCGTGCCACCAGCCCTGCTGGCGGGAGTCCTTGGCCATCTGCATGAGCGAGTCGACGATCCGGTGGTCCTCGACCTCGTACACCCCGCAGAGATCGCGGACATCGCGCTGGCTGATCGAACGGCGGCCGTTCTCCAGGCGGCTGATTTTCGACTGCGAGACCAGCAGTCGCTCCGCCACCTCCTCGGCCGTCATGCCCTTGAGTTCGCGCAGTCGGCGCAATTCCTGGCCCAACCGGCGTCGCCTGACGGTGGGATTGACGTTGGACGGCACGGAAACGGCACCTCCGGCTGTGTAGCTGTGCGTATCTACTGCTCAGCAGATTGCCACCCGTGGGGCCGGTTGCGCTGGGAAATGGCCACACGCAGGCGCGCGGGGCAGCCGGTGGACGGCTGCCCCGCGCGTGGTGCGGCTCCCGAACCGGGTCTTGGGGACGTCGGTGCGGCGGTATGCGGTTCTGTTGGTGCGGTGGTGCGGTGCGCTGCCCTAGTGGGCAACGGTGTGCACCATGCTGTCGCGACGGGACTGCGACTGCACTTGCGGTTGCAACGGCCCTCCCGCCGCCTGGTTGCGGCGCGGCTGGGCGATCGCCCCGTTCTGGACGTCCATCACGGCGTGCGCCACGAGACCGCCCATCGGGTCGTGTCTGATCAGGTCCCGGAGCCGGGAGCGCGATGAGCGCCCCTCGTTCCCGGGGTAGAGGTGCTTGCCGAGTCCGACCGCGTGGGCCAGTGCGGCGAGCGCCGCGGTCCGCGGGTCCGGCGGTACACCGGTGCGGATCGCACTGTCCAGCCGGGATCTGATCTCCCGGCTGATCGCCGTGTCCGTCGCCTGGTAGCGAGTCGTCGGCAGAACCCCGCACATCTGGCCCGCCACGGCATGCACCATGCCGCATCGCTCCAGATGCGAGAGATAGGTCTGGCGCAACCCCAGTCGGGGCCCGCCGATCCAGTGGACGGCCCGAACCGGGCTGCCGCGTCGGCGCAGCAGTTCCAGTGCGGAGTCCAGTGTCGGATCTCCTGTCGGCCGTGGCATCACCACGGCGATACGATCCCCGTCAGGGGCTATCCGTCCTGCCAGAGCCAGCTCCACTAGCTGAGCTCCGGCGAGGCCGAGGTCGAGCGACTGCGGCTGCGCTGTGGTACCCGTGGTCGGGTCCAGAGCGAGCAACAGAAGCTCCTCCGGAATTGTTCTGCGGCTCCTGCCCATCCATGCCTCCCCGCGTGGATGAATGACAGGGTGACCCCTCTCACATTGGTCTGTCGAGAGTGCCTGGGTGCTTCGTACGGGAACCAGTAGGTATGTCGTTCTCGTCTAGCAGCGCGGCCGAGGGTTCACACAGGACACTGGTAGATGGTTCGGACAGCGCGGGGGGGACCCCGCAGCGCAGGAGGAGGCATCGGTGGCGGGCGAGTCCCCCGACAAGTCGGAGCAGCAGAAGTCGTCGGGAACGGCTCGGAGCGAAGGCGATCCGCGGCTTGCCGTCTTCCGTGAACCTGCCTCCCCGGCGGAGCCCGGCGGCAAGCAGGACACGGCGACGGCGGTCTTCCGTACGAAGCCGGTCGAGAACGGTGAGGACGCGGAGCACGCCGAGGGCGTGGAGAGCGCCTCCGAGGGCCCCGGGGCGGCCTCCACGCCATCCGGGGCCGCCGAGCCCGAGGAGGGCGACGCGCGGCTGCGTGCGGCGGTGGCTGCGTGGGTGGGGAAGGGTGACGAGGACGCCGCAGGCACTGCTGCCGAGGAACCCGAGGCCGCCGACGACGCCGCGAAGCCCGAGACGGTCGCGGAGAGCGACACGCCCGCGCCGGCGGACGAGGCGGGCGAGAGCGGGACGGACTCCGCCGACGCGACCGCGGACGAAGCGGCTGCATCGAGCGCGGACGCGGCGGATGCGGCTGAAGTGGCGGACGACGCCGCGGAAGCAGATGCCGACACCCGTCACGATGCGGATGACGAGGCCGCCGACGAGCCTGCGGCGTCCGGTGACGCGGCAGCCGCTGGCGAGGACGAGGACGCAGCCGCAACCACTGACGCGGACGAGGACGAGGACGAGGACGCGGACGAGGACGAGCCCGCGGTCTCCGGCGACGCCTCCGACGAGACCCGGGTCCCCGAGGAGCGCGAGGAGAGCCGTGCCTCGGACGCCACGGTCTCCGAGGTCTCCGAGGACGCCATGGACTCCGAGGGCAACAAGCGCGCCGGTGGCAGCGGGCCCGCGGCGGCTGACGACGCCGGCGACGACGCGGCCAAGGGCGCGGACGCCGACGTCGTGGACCCCGCCGAGGAGGCCGACGACGCCGGTGACAGCGAACCCGCGGCGGCCGACGACGCCGGCGACGCCGATGACGACGCGCCCAAGGGCGCCGAGGCCACCGGCGCGGACGTCGCCGACCCCGCCGAGGACACCGACGACACCGAGCCCCCTGCGGACGAGCGCGGAATCGATCAACCCACGGCCGTCTTCAAGGCGATCCGGCGCGACCGGATCGACCAGCCGACGACCGCGCTGAAGATCACCCGCCCCTCGGCGAAGCCCGAGGAGAAGCCGGAGTCCGAGAGCCCCGCCGAGCGCACCAGCCAGTTCGTACCGCTCCGCCGCGACGACGCACGCCCCGCCCCGGCGCCCCGCAAGCCCGAGACGACTGGATCCGCAGCCGCCCCGGCCGCCCGGCAGAGCCCTGCCTCGGCCCCCGCTCCGTCGCTCAGCGGAGCCGAGCGCACCCGGCAGCAGCCGATGCCGCCCAGGCCGCCGCTCGATCTGCTGGCCGAGCTGACGAACACGCCCCCGCCCCCGGAGACGCCGGTCCGTACCGCCGTTCGCCGGGTCAAGATCTGGACCCCGCTGGTCCTGCTCCTCCTGGTCGTATTTGCGATCGTGCAGGCTGTGCGCCCGTTGCCGGCCCCCGAGCTGCAGCTGACGGCGAAGCCGACGTACACCTTCGAGGGCGGGAAGCCGTCGCTGCCGTGGCCGAGCGAGGGTCAGGGCTACATGGCGGCGACCGGTCTCGGCACGGTGGACTCGTTCGGCGAGCAGAAGGCCGTGCCGATCGGCAGTGTGGCCAAGGCGATGACCGCGTACGTCGTCCTCAAGGACCACCCGCTGAAGAAGGGCAAGGCGGGTCCGTCCATCACGGTCGACGCCAAGGCGGAGTCGGACGGCAAGCTGGACTCGGCGGGCGAGTCGACCCTCAACACCGTGAAGGCCGGCGACAAGCTCACCGAGCAGCAGGCCCTGGCCGCCATAATGATCCCGTCCGCCAACAATGTCGCGCGGCTGCTCGCGCGCTGGGACGCGGGTTCCGAGCAGGCGTTCGTCAAGAAGATGAACGACACCGCCAAGTCGCTCGGCATGAAGAACACCACGTACACCGACCCGTCCGGGCTCAAGGAGACGACGGTGAGTTCGGCCGAGGACCAGGTGAAGCTCGGTCAGAAGCTGGTGGAGATCCCGGCGTTGATGGCGATCACGCAGCTGCCCTCGTGGACCGACCCGTCGGGCAAGAACTGGCGGAACTACAACACCCTCGTCCCGTACAACGGTGCGCTCGGCATCAAGACCGGCTCCACCACCAAGGCCGGCGGCAACCTGCTCTTCGCCGCGCACAAGATGGTCGGCGACACCGATCAGCTGATCGTCGGCGCGGTGCTGGGCCAGCACCGGCCGCCCATCATCGACACGGTCAACGCGGTCAGCAAGGAAGTGATGGTCGCGACGGAGGACCTGCTGAAGAGCGGGAAGGTCGTCAAGAAGGGCGATGTCGTCGGCAGGGTCGACGACAGGCTCGGAGGTACGGTCCCGGTCGTCGCGACCGAGGACGTGGAGGCGGTCGGCTGGCCCGGTCTGACGGTCAGGATCGAACTGACCGACGACGGGAGGACGATCCCGCACTCGGCGTCCGCCGGAACCCATGTGGGCACGCTCACCGTCGGTGAGGGGACCAGTCAGGTGAAGGTCGCGGTGGCGCTGCAGAGCGATCTGGCGGAGCCCGGCTTCGGCCAGAAGCTGACCCGCGTCAGCTGACGCGGGTCGGGGAAGGGGGTGCCGATCCAGGCACCCCCTTTCCCATTGCGCACGTGTTAGCGTCCCCGGACAACCGGGGGGCGCCGGACCGCGTCCTCACACGTGTACCGAACGGGCGCACGGGCACGAAGTACGGGGACAGGGGTACGGGGCCGGCGGAGACGGGGAGAGACCGTAGTGACCACCGCGGAGCCGAGATCCGGCCGTACAGCGGCCGGGAGCAGCGATGTGCGAGGCGACGTGACGAGCGGCAGCGGTGGTGGGGACACGGGCGTCCGGCTGCCGGCCCCGCGTACCCCCGAACCCCGGGCCGAGGTGCCACGGCGGATCCGCGCCCAGCGGCTGCTGCGTCACCCCGTCACCATCGCGACGGTGGCCGCGGCGGTCACCCACATCCTCTGGTTCTTCTTCTTCGCGAACAGCGGAGGCGACCTCGCGGCGCAGGATGCCTGGGCCGAGTTCGTCGGCCGGCATCCGGGCACCGCGTACAACCTCGCCTGGTACGGGGGCATGCACCCCGTCTCGTACAGCGTCGTGTCGCCGTATCTGATGTCGGTGCTCGGCGTCCGTACGACGATGATGATCGCCGGGACGGTGTCCGCGGGGCTGACCGCGCTGATCCTGGTCCGGGTCCCGGCCGTCCGTAACCCGCTCGCCTGCTCGCTCGCCGGGGTGTTCGCATTCCTGTGCAACGCAATGTCCGGGCGGGTGACGTTCGGGCTCGGCATGATGTTCGCCCTGGGCGCGGTGGCCGCGGTGTTCTGCTGGCCGTACCGGTGGCGCCACAAGCGCTGGGCGAAGGCGGCCGTCGCCGCGCCGCTCGCCGGTCTCGCCACCGCGGGCAGCCCTGTCGCGGGACTTTTCCTCGGCGTGGTGGCGGCGGCGCTGTTCCTGAACAAGCGGCGCCCGGGGGCGTACGCGCTGGGACTGGCACCGGTCGCGGTGGTGGCGCTGTCCTCATGGCTGTTCCCGTTCTCGGGTACGCAGCCGATGTCGATCGCGACGCTGTCGCTGCCGTTCCTCTTCGCCGTCCTCGTCTTCTTCCTCGTGCCGCACGAGTGGAGCACGGTCCGTACCGCCGCCGCCGTCTACGGGGTCGGGACGCTGCTGACCTATGTGATCGATTCGCAGATAGGGTCGAACGTCACGCGGATGGCGATGCTGTTCGCCGGGGTGGCGCTGCTCGCCGCGCTGCCGTACACGGTGCCGCGTTCCCGCCGCTGGTACGCGCTCCTCCTCGCGTTCGTCGGCATGAACGTCTGGATCGGTGTCAAGGGTGCCGACGACATCGTCCGCACCGCCCCCGCCGCCTCCTGGACGCGCGAATTGGCGCCGCTCGTCAACGAACTCCAGACCATCGGCGCGGAGCGGGGCAGGGTCGAGGTGGTGCCCGCCAGCAGCCACCGGGAGGCGTCCGCGCTCGCGCCGTACGTCAACCTGGCCCGCGGCTGGAACCGGCAGGCCGACATGGAGCGCAACCCGCTCTTCTACGACGACACCCTGAACCCCGTGAACTACCGCCAGTGGCTCGACCGCTGGGCCGTGCACTACGTGGTGCTGCCCAAGGGGGAACCGGACGCCACCGGCGCGGTGCAGGAGGCGGAGCTCGTCCGGAAGGGGCAGCCGTATCTGCGCAAGGTCTGGTCCGACTCCAACTGGCAGCTCTTCGAGGTCGACAGTCCGGTGCCGCTGGCCGATCCGCCGGCGACCGTCGACCGGGCCGGTGCGGGCGAGCTGACCATCCATGTGAAGCGGGCGGGCCGGGTGCTGATCCGGATTCCGTACTCGCGCTGGCTCGCCCTGGTCGACGACGAGGGCAAGAGTGTGGAACGCCCGCAGGAGACCGAGGCGTCCAAGCAGCGCACGGACCAGGACAGCCCGCGGACCTTCGTCAACACCAACGGCTGCCTGATCAAGGTGGACGAGGACGCGGACGGCGACGAGTGGACGGAACTGCTCGCGCCGCGCGCCGGGGTGTACCGGCTGGCGGCGCCGTACCAGCTCTCGCCCGGCACCCCGTGCCCGGAAGAACTGCGCTGAGCGGGCGCGGACGAGGCCGCGGACAGGAGGACGGCAGACGGATCGTGCACGGTCTCTCCCTCTGGGTCCCGTGCCCTGGCATGGTGTGCTGCCATGAGGTGCCAACAGTGCGGTAGCGAACAGCGAGGTGCGCTGCCGGGATTGGTCTGCCCGGACTGCGGATCGGTGGCCCGCTCCGTCGGCGGAGACGGTTCCTGGATCGCCCGCGAGACACTCGCGGGCCGGATGTCCACGCTGTCGCGACGCAGAAAGGCCCTGCTGGCGGCAGGAGTCGTCGTGGTGGCGGGGTCACTCGTCACGGGTGGCTCGCTCCTCGCGTCGGACGGCGGCGGCCGCACGCGTACGGGGGCGATGGGCCGCGTCGGAGAAGCGCGGGACGGCCTCGGGGGCGGCGCCCCCACCCGGATCGGCCCGCCGGGCACGGAGAGCCCGGACCCGGACCCGGCACCCTCCGGCTCCTCGGCGCCCTCCGGCTCCCCGTCATCGCCGCGCCCGTCGCCGAATACCTCCCGTCCCTCCAAGTCGCCGCCCGGGAAGGCGGGTTACTCGTACACCGCCTGGGCGGGTCCCGGCTGCACGACGGGCGCGTACCGCGAGCACGGCCGGTACGAGGACGATGACGAAGGCTGGTACACGGTCGACTCGGGTGGATACCGGGGGAGTTCGTGCGACGGACGGTTCAGCGCCCTGCCGATGTCCGGCAGCCCGACCGAGGACCGGGGCAACACCGCCACCTGGTCCTGGCACCTGGGCAGCGGCTACCAGGAGTGCGCGCTGACGGTCTTCGTGCCGAGCAGCGGCCGCGACCGCGATGTCGCGGGCAACCCCACCGTGTACCGGGTGCTCTCGGACCCCGACGACGCGGACTCCGCCTACACCGGCTTCGCCGTACGCCAGACCGCGCACCGCGGCAGCCCCGTCGGCGTCAGCAGCTACCCGGTCAAGGGCAACACCTTCGCGGTGCAGCTGGTCGACCGGGGGCGTGACTGGGGCGACGAGGAACTGGTGGGCGCCCACCACGCCGCCGCACAGATGAAGGTGGCCTGCCGCTGAGGGGCCGCGTGCTGCACAGCGCGAAGGCCGCCTCCCCGTACATCGCGGAGCTCGGCCGGGTCCATATCCAGCAGGAGGGTCACCGGTGCCCGGCCTGCGTCGCACCGGGCCGCCGCCCGAGAGCGAGACGGATGACGTCGTCCTGAGCGGCGCGTCGCGACACACTTCGGCGACGACCGAAGAGTCGCCCCTCTAGCGTTGAACCATGACCGACTCCGGCGACCTCACCGCCTCCGCCGCCTTCGCGGCGTTCACCGCTCTGCACCGCACGCCGGAGGCGGCGCCACTGCTGCTGCCCAACGCCTGGGACCACGCCTCCGCGACGGCCCTGGCCGAACAGGGATTCCCAGCCATCGGCACCACCAGCCTCGCGGTGGCCGCGGCGGCCGGACTGCCTGACGGCACAGGGGCGACGCGCGCGGACACACTGCTCCTGGCCCGGCGGCTGGGCGCAGGCCCGTACTTCCTCTCGGTGGACGCCGAGGGCGGGTTCAGCGACGATCCGTCGGAGGTGGCCGCGCTGGCCCGGGACCTGGCGGACGCAGGGGCGGTCGGCATCAATCTGGAGGACGGCAGGGCCGACGGCACGCTCGCCCCCATGGACCTGCACGCGGCGAAGATCGCGGCGGTGAAAGCCGCCGTGCCGCACCTCTTCGTCAACGCGCGCACCGACACGCACTGGCTGGGCGCAGAGCGGACAACCGGGACGATGCACCGGCTCGACGCCTATCAACAGGCGGGCGCCGACGGCCTGTTCGTCCCCGGCCTGACCGGCGCGGCGGCTATCGCCGCGCTGGTCAAGGGCCTCGACGCGCCGCTCAACATCCTCTACTCCCCGTCCGGCCCCACGGTTGCGCAGCTCGGCGACCTGGGGGTGAGCAGGGTGAGCCTGGGATCGCTGCTGTACCGGGCGGCGCTGGGCGCGGCGCTGGGGGCGGCGGCGGAGATCAGGGCGGGCCGGGCGGTGAGCGGAGACGTACCGACGTACACACAGGTACAGAACCTCAGCATGTGACCGCCCCGCACGGCTGTGTTTCACCGTGGCTCCCTGTCCGGTCCGGAGCGGTTGGACGACGCTCCTCACGGGGCAAACACTGCCGGTCACGGGACAGCCCTCAGCCGCTGCCGCCACGTCTGCGGCGTACTCGCGACACAATCCAGATCCCGACCCCGATGACGGGGAACACGATCAACGACATCGTCACCATGGCGATGGTCCCCGCGAAGAGGAACGCGACCAGCAACTCCCATATCGAGGGGTCCGGTTCCATATTCCGCCTTTGATCCAGTTGCGTAACGTTGCTCTGGCAACGACGCATGTGCAGATCCTGCCGGTTCCTCGAAGCCCCGGCATCACGCGCCTTCTGTTCGTGGGATTCCACGTCCTCGTGCGTGCCGAATGCGTTGCCCCGGGCGCGCACCCCATGTGTGCTGCGAGAACAGACGGCCCTGCCGCCCACTGGGACGACAGGGCCTTCTGCTGGTTTTCTGCGCCCCCGGCGGGATTCGAACCTGCGACACACGCTTCAGGAGTCCGACCGACTGCGGGCCGTGATACCTCCCCGGGGTACTCCGAATCGGCGCATGCCCGTGTGGTGAAGTGCCGGCCGAGACGGGCGCCGGCCCATGTTGCCCTGCGGCGTGAGCGGTCGGAGGCAACCATGGATGTAGGGCAGCCGCGGCGGGCGCCGTCGGTGGGCGAGCGGTGGTGCGCGTCGGCCGGACGCGAGGAGGAACGCCATGATCGTCGACTGCGCGCACTACCGCGACGGGCGCCGGCAGCAGGAGGGTCCGATGCCACTGGAGCAGGCCGCCGCCCGCTGCAGGCAGGGCGGCTTCGTCTGGCTGGGCCTCTTCGAGCCCGGCCAGGCGGAAATGGACAACGTGCGCAAGTGCTTCGGACTGCACGAACTGGCCGTCGAGGACGCCCGGACCTCCCACCTCCGGCCGAAGGCAGAGCAGTATGAGGACGGCACCGAGCTGATCATCCTGCGCACCGCTCGCTACGACGACGAGCGTGAGGAGATCGACACCGGCGAGATCAGCGTCTTCCTCGCGGAACACTTCGTGATCACCGTTCGCCAGGGCATCGCCAGCGAGCTGCACGGCGCCCGTGCCCGGCTCGAACGCCGCTCCGAGCTGCTGCGGGCCGGTACCGCCTCGACCCTGTGGGCGATCCTCGACCAGGTCGTCGACAGCTACGCGCCGGTCGTCGCGGAACTCGACCGCGACATCGAGCAGATCGAGGCCACGGTGTTCTCCGGGGTGGTGGCACCGACCGAACGGATCTACTTCCTGCGTCGTGAGGTCACCGACTTCTACCGCGCCGTGCACCCGCTGCTCGCCGTGCTCTCCCGGCAGCTGCAGCCCGGCAAGTACCCGGCCGAGCTTCTGCCGTACTTCCACAACGTTCACGACCATCTGCTGCTGGTCAACGAGGAGGTCGCCGCCCAGCGCGATCTGCTGACCACCGTCCTGGAGGCGAACATCGCAGTGGTTTCCGTCGAGCAGAACAAGATCAACCTCCAGCAGAGCGCCACGATGGAGCGGCTCACGATCGTCGCGACCGTGTTCCTTCCGTTGTCCTTCGTGGTCGGTTTCTTCGGGCAGAACTTCGCCTGGCTGGTCAGGCACATCGACAGCTTCACAGCGTTCCTCGACCTCACGGTCGTCGGACTGCTGCTGCCGACCCTGGTGCTGTACGTCTGGCTACGCCGACGGCATGGTCACCCGGCACCGCTGATGCCTGAGGCGAGCGACGCCGTCCCGCACACCCCGACGGCCTCCACGAAGTGAGGACGGCACCGGCCGATGGCGGTTCAGTACGGATGGATGTCCACCGGAAGGGCTGCCGGCCCGGTCATCAGGGCGTAGAGGGTGCAGCGGCGTGCGGGGCGGCGCGCGGCGGGCCGAAACCGAAGGCGACGGCTGCGACTGCGACTGCCAGGGCGAAGCCCCGGAGCGCGGCCGCCGGATGCTCCGTACATTGGAAGGGTAGGAGTTGGCGGGGATGCGTGTGACGTCACCGGAGATCGATTACAAGGCACTTTTCGCTGTCCATCCGAGTCCGTCTCTGGTGCTGGGCCCGGACCTGGTGATCGTCGCCGCCAACCACGCCTACTGTCGGGTGATAGGGCAGACGCGGGAAGAACTGGTCGGGCAGTACTTTTTCGATGCCCTACCGGTCAACCCCGCCGACCCGGACGTCGTAGCGTCCGTGAAGCTGACCGCGGCGTCGCTGCACCGAGTCCTCGCCTCTGGGCAACCGGACATCATCACGTTGCAGAAGTACGACATCCCCGTCGCCCAAGCCTCGGACAGGTTCGAAGAGCGGTGGTGGTCCGTATTCCACATTCCCGTTACCGGGCCGGACGGCAAGGTGGCATTGATCATCCACCGGGTGGAGGACATGACAGAGTTCGTCCACCCCTACCACGTCGACCACCACCCCCCGGGCCGAAGCGGGCGGGCGGAGGATGTGAAGGCCGAGCTGTATGCCAGGGCGCAGGAGTCGCGGCGGCTGACCGAGGAACTGCGGGAGGCCCATGCCCAGGAGCGGCGGGTCGCCGTCGCCTTGCAGGAGGCCATGCTGCAGTCGCCGGATCTCGCGCAACACCAGGACGTCGCTGTGCGGTATCTGCCGGCGGTGGCATCGCTGAATATCTGCGGGGACTGGTTCGACGTGGTCGACCTGCCCGGGAACCGTTTCACTCTCGCGGTGGGCGATGTGGTCGGGCACGATCTTGCGGCCGCGGCCGTCATGGGCATGCTGCGCAGTGCGTTGAGCGCCGCGAGCCGGTCGAATCCCGGGCCCGCGGGGGCGCTGGAGGTGCTGGGGATGTATGCCTGCTCGGTCGAGGGAGCACTGGCCGCCACGGCCGTCCAGGTGCTGATCAACATCGGCATGCGTCTGCTGGTCTACAGCACTGCGGGGCATCCGCCGCCCGTCCTGTTGCACGCCGACGGCAGCTGCGAGCTGCTGGATCAGGCCGCCGACCCGCCATTGGGCATTTGGGACGAGAACGTCCCTCGCTCGCAGGTCGCTCTCACGTACAACCATGGCGACGCCCTCGTTCTGTATACCGACGGCTTGATCGAGCGCCGCGGCGAGGACATCGATGTCGGTCTGGCCCGCTTGACGGCCGCCCTCGCCGCCTGCGCCGGGCTGAATGCAGAGCACCTCGCCGACGCTGCTCTGGGCCGACTCGGCGTCAGCGGAGGTTCACGTGACGACATCACCTTGGTCGTCGCCACCTTGTGACCGGCACGCGACGTCGGGACGTGGCGACCTTCTGGCCCGTATGTGGACCGGTCGTCAAACGTCGTCACCATCGACAGCAAGGATCTCGCAGCGACACGACATCGCGCCCATTCCGGGTCGGCGTTTCGCTGCGGTCGCCGGCCGACCCGTGGGCTTACGGCGGCCGACGACGGCAGACGTGCGGAACGCGTTGGTGACGGGTCAGGCGGGGGCGTCGGCGTTCTGCATGGGAGCCGCGAACTCCTCGGGGCCCTGCTGCCCTGCGGCGAGCGCAGCGGCAGCGACCGTGTCAACCTCGTCGCGGGACGACACGCCGAGGCAGAAGAGCGCCGGCGTGTGCGTGGTGGGGTCGGCGATCGGCGGCTTCGCGAACTCCGCGAACTTCTCGTGGCTGAGCAGCATGACGACGGCCTGCTCGCCGACCGGCATGCCGCGTCAACTTTTCGCGCCTACAGCACGGTTGGCATGCCGGGCATGCCGCTGCGGCTGCTCGACGTGATCTCCGTCACTCAAAAATGATTGAAGGTGGGACAACTGTGCGGGTGTGCCCCGCTTTGCGGTAGGTGGCTCGATCTCTCCCCCGGCCTGAGTCACGGTGTGGCCTCTTATGGGAACTGCGCGTGACAGTACGATTTGTCGGGCGTCGCGTGTAGATCACGTGAAGCTTTCATGGGGAATGCGGGCGGGGTCGTCCGGTCCACCGGTCGGTACGACCGTGATCTTCGCCGTCCGCAATGGGGTAAAAGGGGACATCATGTACGGACTTGCGGGTATCGGTCTGTCCGCCGCTGTGTACGGGGCGCCCTGTACGTCGCTCTGACGCGCTGCACTCAGTCACTCCGGATCGTCCACCGTGCCGCGCTGCCCACGCCCTTGACCGGGGGCGAATCACTCTCACCGTCGACCAACACAGCCCCTGTGCCTGAGGAGACGACTCCCGCCGTGATCTCGGAACCGGCCGCCGTACCCCTTTCCGAGACCCCGCCGATTCCATCTCAGAACGACTCCACAGGAAGCACCCATGGGGAAGCATCGAAGATCGGGCCTGAGGCCCGCCGAGATCCGCAACGTGATCGCCCTGATACCGGCCCACAATGAGGCCGACGCCATCGCGGACTCCATCCGGGGGCTGTACGGGCAGATCGTGCCCCCGCGGCGGGTCATCGTGGTCGCGGACAACTGCACCGACACCACCGTGGCCATCGCGGACTCCCTGGGGGCCGAGGTCTTCGAGACCCGGGGCAACCGGCACAAGAAGGCCGGAGGGCTGAACCAGGCCCTGGCCCGCCTGCTGCCCCATCTGCACGACGACGACGTGGTCCTCGTGACGGACGCGGACAGCGCGCTGGACCCCGGCTTCGTGGCCTGTGGGGTGGAGCACCTCGCGAAGGGCTACGGGGGAGTGGGCGGCACCTTCCGGGGAGGACCCGGCGGGGGCTTCGTGGGCCACCTCCAGCGCAACGAGTACGCCCGCTACTCGCGGGACGTGAAGCGCCTGGGCGGCAAGTGCCTGGTGCTCACCGGCACGGCGGCCATGTTCCGGGTGCAGGTGCTGCGGCAAATCTCCCAGGCCCGCCTGGAGGGCCGTCTCCCGGCCGGGGACGGGCTCGGGGGCATCTACGACACCTCGGTGCTCACCGAGGACAACGAACTGACCTTCGCGGTGCTGCACCTGGGCTACCAAGTGCTCTCGCCGGAGGGCTGCACGCTCACCACCGAGGTCATGCTGACCTGGAAGGCCCTGTGGGACCAGCGGCTGCGCTGGAAGCGGGGAGCGGTGGAGAACTGCGTCCAGTACGGCCTGACGCACATCACGTGGCGCTACTGGGGCCGTCAGCTCCTGAGCATGGTCGGCGTCCTCGTGACCGCCGTGTACCTGGCGACCCTCGCCTACGCCCTGGCCTCGCACTCGTTCCACGTCAACGAGTTCTGGCTCTGGGTCTCGCTCGTCTTCGTGATCGAGCGGGTGGTGACCGTACGGGAGCTCGGCTGGAAGCGGATGCTCCTCGCCGCGTCCATGTACGAGCTGCTCTTCGACTTCCTGCTCCAGGCCTGCCACGCCAAGGCGTACCTGGACTCCGTGTTCCGCCGTGAGCGCGCCTGGTAGCAGGTTGCTTCAGAAACTGTCAGAGATCATTTGGGAGGGACCCTTGTACAACAACCCTGCAACGACTGTGGGCGGTGGAGTGTTGGCCTCTACCGGTATCGGACTGATGACCAGCGTGTGGCTGGGCCTGACGGCCTTCGCCCTGGTGGCCCTGGGAACCGCTGTGATGCGGATAGTTCCCCGGGGCCGGAGCCGCGCCTGATCGTGATCCGCAAGACGGCCGTGGTGGCCCTCCTGCTCCTGGGAGTGGCCACCCCGGCCCGCCCGCCACGGCTCCGAGCACGCGCCGGACCCGAAGGGCACGGTGGCCGTCCAGAGCCTGGAGGGGCGATGAACAGCCGAGCACTACCTGCAAGTCTGTTGGTGGCGGCGAGGGTTGCGCCCACGGCCGTTCACCTGCGTTCATGGGCGGACGAGTGCCGGGGCGGTGTCCGCCGACGATCCCGCCCGTACGGCGATGAACGTAGCGGTGGAGCTCCTCCGCCGGCATGGCCGGCCGGTGCGCGGAGGGATGATCGAACCTGCCGATCGGACATTCACCTTCCTGCTCTTCCTCGCCGAGGACGGCAGCGCACCGGTGGCCTGCGCCGGTGTGCAGCGGGTGGTCGAGGAATCATCGCTTCAGGAGCGAGGTCGGCCGGTTTCCGGGGGGAGCTGCGGAGACCCACCCTGGGGCAAGTGAACGCTCGTGCACCGCTGTTGTCCCCGAGTCCCCGTTACTCCCCACTGGTTCTGGCACGAGAGTGGCACGGCAACGAGCCGGGTCGGTGCGTGCCGCCGGCGTCGCACCGGGGCCGTCATGGAGATCCTCGGGCACAGCCAGATCAGCATCACGATGGACGTGTACACGCACGTCGTGCACGACACGCTGCGGGAGGCGATCAGCCACCTGGACCGCCTGCTTGAGCGCCGTCTGCCGGGCACCTGAGCCGCGCCTGCCGTCAAATGGTGCAGTCAAAAGGCCCCGGACCACGATCGGTCCGGGGCCTTTGCCCTTGTGCCCCCGGCAGGATTCGAACCTGCGACACCCGCTTTAGGAGTTCGCGCCGACGGGCCGTCTGGAGCTCTCGTCCTTGCGTCCACGCCTCGTGAATGACTGTCTCGGGCTGCCCATGTCCGCTGTCGTTGATGTCACCTGGTGATGTCAGGACTAGGTGCGGACTTGAGGTGCCGCCGCATCGCGGTTCGCAGGGCTTCGAGTTCGGTTCGGGAAACGGCCGGCCCCACTGGGACTCGTAGGCCTCCTCGCCCAGTTCGTGGTCGATCCGGTCGAAGGCTCGGACCGCCGACCGTGCGAGTGCCACGATCGTGTGGCGTCCTGACCAGAGAACCGTCCCTGAGCTGTCCGGCGCACGGTCGTCGTCGGCCCTGACTAGACGAACATCGACCCCCGAACCATCCCGATGGAAGGACCACCGGTACACCTGCGGTTCCCCCTCCAACTCGGCGCGTGCGTCTTCCTCAGCCTGTTCTCAAGTTCTCAAGCCAGCCAATTGCGCAAAAACCTGAATCCCCGACCGATGCTGCCCCATACTGCTGAGAGCTCACGTTAGGGGTAGTGATGGGTATTGACGTAGTAGGTACTTTCGATTTCGATGAGCAGCCCGACGAGCTAGGGCGCGCCGATGCGCTCACGGAGGAGGAAATCACTGCGGTTGCCAGGGTAGAGGAACAGGGTTTCGCGTTCGTTACGACAATTGGCGATTCCCTGGTATTCAGCAAAAATGGCGGCGAAAGGATGTTCAAGCGTATTCTGCGTCAGGACGTTGCAGAAGTCGCCAAATTCTTAGGAGATGGCACGCGTGAACATGAAAATGCGCGCGGAATAGTAAGCTCAGCTAGCGATTACGTAGAGCTAGTGGTGCGGGAGGCTCGACGCGGCGGCCTCCCCCTAATCGCAGGCAGAAACCGCTGGGATCAAGGCTCTACCGAATGTGGGCATGAAATCGCATTCAGCAATGGGCGCTCCTTTCATATTTCCGGCCCTGGGGAGAAGGCCTGCCTCGAACTATCGCCCGCGTCTGCCACCGCCAGCTTCCTGCTCGCGGACGGCTATTCCGTCCGAAGCGCTGCGAACATAGGTCTGGGTTACACGCTTAAGATTTTCTTCTCGGAAGATCGAAGCGGGCGCGACCTGGCTCAAGAGGCGATAAATCTCACGGAACGCCTATGCTTTGAGCTCGATGCTGCCCATGGGATTCAACTGGTCGTCGTTCCTCGTGAGCGCTTCCGTGTGACGATTCCGCGCAGCCCTGTGCCCGAAAATGGCATAAGGGTTAGATTTCCCAAGATGCAACTCCCAAGGGAAGTGTCCGCCCTGTTTTCATTCGCGGGAGAGGCTGCAGACAATCCACCATTCATGTTTCTTTCCTACTATCAAGTACTGGAATACCATCTGCCACTGGCGGCGCGGAGAGAAGGCCTAAAATCAATGCGCCGCGAGCTGCAGTCGCTGAATTTCGACGAGAAGGACGATGCTTCCGTTCTGCGGCTTCTCAACTGTGCAGAAAGGAACAGGAATGCCGGTGAAGAGGATCAGATGAAGACACTCGTTGCAGCATGTGTGCGAAGGGACATACTGCGAGACTTTTTTGACGAAGGTGGCCACGGTGACTACTTCACTCGTCGAGGTCCAATAGCCGGAGTCCCGGCGATCAACGTGGCATCCACAAGTGAAACTTTGGAAATTCAGGTAGCCAAGCGCGTTTACGCACTACGCAACCGAATAGTGCATGCGAAAGACAATCCGAAGTACGCGGAGACGCCTGTTTTGTTGCCCCGTAGCAAAGAAGCGGGGCTCCTCGGTCCCGATATCCATCTGGCGCGGCTGCTGGCAGTAGAAGTGGTTATCGACAGTCAGGGATGAGCGCGATCACCACTCTTCGCGCTCGGGGGTGGCCATCATCGCCAAGGGCGCCTGGATGAGCTCCCGCTGTCGTCCAGGATCGCGCGTGTTGGCCAACCTGTGGCCAGGACGGAGCCCTAGGCGCGCTGGAGTGTTGCCGTGCCGCACGTCAGGGCGTATTCGGGACTGCCCCTCCGACCGGTCTTGAAAACCGTCGTGGCAGCGATGTCACCGTGGGTTCAAATCCCACACCCACCGCAGGTGAACGGCCCTTGACCAGGCAGGACGGTCAGGGGCCGCTCCTGCTTTCTCTGCCTGTGAGTGACCGTTGTTCCCCGGGGTTTCCCGCTCGATCGGGCACGGAAGGGGCATGCTGGTGTGATGACTCAAGAGCAGCCACCGCCTCGTGACGAGACGCTTCTTCAAGTGCTTCAAGATCGGGATGGACTGCCCTCTGAGGTTGTACTTGACGATGGCAAGAGGTTGACCGTCTTCAACATCGCTTGGGGGTACGACCTTGGAGACGAGTACGCCCACGTGACGACCAACATCAGTCCTGACGTCGAGGGCGCGAGCACGGACTTCTTCCAGACAGGCTCCGTCGTCGCCATTCTCGATCCCGTGAATGGTGCAGTGCTGTTTGAGGTCTCTTAGGGCTCTCCTGACTACCCGAAGCCGAACGCTTGCCTCAACCCACCACTCTCCCCAGCTCCCATCCCGTCCGCCTTCGACTCACATACCGTGGAGCGGGCGTGGTTCAGGGCCCCGGTGCCTCTCTGACCTGGGCATGCGTACCGGCCAACACGCTGAACTGTGGGTCACCTGTTAGCCGCTGTCGTGGTCTGTCATTGTTGAGTGCCCATGCACGGCCCAGCGACGTGGCTGGGGGATTCATCTTCGACCTGTTGGAGGAGCGGTGGACGATGAAGCCGAGCTGCGTGAGGCGGAGCGACGGTGGAGACGGAAGCTTCCATTGATCTTCCTCCTCGCGGGTATGGGCTCGTTCGTTACGTGGCTGTTCACCCACTAGCTCGATCAAGCCGCGCGTACCCTCTTCCCCTTGCCCACCACCGTCCCCAGCTTCCATCCCGTCCGCCTTCGGCCCACACACCGTGGAGCGGGCGTGGTTCAGGGCGTCAAGGTGGAGCGCGCCACTGTACGAACGACCTTGACGCCCTGGGCCGCGACTGCTCGGCTCTGCCTGGGTCGAAGGTGGTCGGGATGGGAGCCCACGACGCTCGCCACGCTCCGGCCGGCACTCGCGAACGGCGCCCCGTCCATCCCGGAGTCTGAGCGCCCCCGCCGGAGGCGTGTCTTGAAGCCGCGGGCTTGGTTCTCGTCTTATGCCCCCGGGCCTATCCACTGTGGGCGCGCGTCGGCGCAGCGCGCGCAGAGCGGGCCGAAGGCAGGAGCGTTGCGCGGAGCGGAGCCGGAAAGCGCGCCCGGCGGAGCGGAGCGCAGCCGGGTGCCTTGATGAAGTAGAGAAACTCTTACCGCGCCCCTTGGGTCACAGGGCGATCGGCTTGTACGCCAATGCTCGATCAACGACCTTCTCGGCGCTCAACTCGGGGTCGAAGTCCCAGTAGATGTAGTCGCTAACATCGGGGCACACGAGGCCACGCTGCAAGGCGTCAAGGATCTCGCCTTCTTCAGCTTCATCGGCTACGTCGGCATCCAAGAGGCGCTGGACAAGGCGGATCGCCTCGTCACGGCTCATGCTCCGGCGAGACTCCACGATCACTGCGCTGTAGTCAGCCGGCGGCCGTCGTGGCTCCGCACATGGGGCCCGTTTCCGTCCAGCGCGTCGAGTAGCCGTACCGCGTACACCTCGGCCATGCGCTCGGTGATCTCGTCCGGTGTGAGCCAGTCAACTGCCGTCGACTCGGCCGAGGTTCGTTCGGTGCCACCTGACGGCTTGCACCGGAACACCAGGGCGACGATGCCGCGCGTCGTGTTCTTGTAGACCCCTGTGAGCTCGTCGACCTCGACCCGGATTCCGGTCTCTTCCCAGACCTCTCGGGCCACGCCGTCCTCGGGGGCCTCGGTGAGTTCGAGGATTCCACCCGGCAGTTCCCAGGTCCCGTTGTCCGCGCGGCGGATTGCCAGGAGTCGCCCGTCCTCGCGCACGACAGCTCCCGCTACCGACACGGAGTGCAGTGGCGTTGACTGGGCTTCGCTGGCGCTGTTACTCATGTACAGGAGCATAGGAGAGTGAGAAGGACTATGGGAACAGCCGTAGGAGGTGGCAGGGCCGTACCTCGGTACGTTCAGATCGCCGACGAGATCATCCAGCAGATCCGGGCGGGCGTCCTTAATCCAGGTGACCTGGTGCCGAGCGAGTCCGAGTTGGTCGAGCGCTACGGCGTCTCCGGCGGGACGATTCGCAAGGCAATGGTGGAGGTCCGAGCCAGTGGGCTCGTCGACACTCGTCACGGCAAGGGCTCGATCGTGAAGGACCGGCCGCCCGTGCGGCTGCGCTCCTCGGATCGCTTCCGAGCATCGCATCGACGCGGCGGCAAGGCTGCGTACCTCGCCGAGTCGGCGCAGTCCGGCGCCGCGGCCAAGGTGAGCGTGCTTTACATCGGACCGATGGAGGCACCGGAGGAGATCGCCGACCGGCTCGGCGTTTCTGCCGGCACTCAGGTCCTCGCCCGGCGCCGCCTCTACTTCCGCAACGGCGTCCCGGTCGAGACGGCCACCTCGTACCTGCCGTGGGACGTGGTCAAGGACATCCCCGAACTGTTCGCCGAGAACCCCGGCCCCGGCGGCATCTACGCCCGGCTGGAGGACGACGGCCACGCCTTCGCCGAGTTCGTCGAGACGCTGCAAGCGCGACCCGCCGCCAAGGCAGAGGCATCCGAACTGGCACTGAGCCCCGGCGCACCCGTCGTTCACCTCCTCCGCGACGCGGTCACCGACGCCGGTCGTGTGGTGGAGGTCTGCGACACCCTCATGGCCGCTGACCAGTTCGTTTTCGAGTACCACATCCCCGCGTCCGACTGACGCCCGCTCAACTCCCCTCAACCCGCCGGGACTTCTTCGTCTCGGCGGGTTGACTCATGTACAGGAGTGATGCACTCTTCTTCATGTCACTCATATACATGAGTGACGGAGTCCAGCACTTCTAGAGGAGTGATCTCTGTGCGTCAGATCCCCGTCGACACCTCCGCCGCCTCCGTGATGGTGGCCCAGTCTCCGCAGCCGAAGATCAAGGACCGCCGCACCGGTGAGGTCGCCACTGACACCGAGACCGGAGCCACGCTGATGACCGTGAACGTGATGTTCGCGGCCAACGACACCGTGGAACTCCTGCCCGTGACCGTGCCGGAGACCGGCATCTCCGGCGAGCTGGCGATGGGTACGCCGGTCGCGCTCACCGGCCTGATCGCCCGGCCGTGGGAGCGAGATGGTCGGCACGGCATCGCCTTCCGTGCCGTCGCCGTCACCTCGCTGACAGCCGGTGCCACGAAGCCCAAGGCGGCCTGATTATGTCGTGGCTGACCGTCCTCCTGGTCCTGGTCGTCGTCACCGCGGGTTTCCTGCGGTGGCGGCGCCCCACCTGGTACTGGCTGACCTTCGGCGTCACCCTGGCCACGCTGCGCGTTCTGATTCGCTATGGCTCGGTCATGGACGCCTGCGGGCTGACCGTTCCTCCGTCCCGGTGGCGGATCGCCGTCGCCCGGATGGCCAACCGGCCCACTCCCGAGTCCCGTGCGCCGCGCATCCTGCGGGTTCGGCCGACCCGGACGGGCCTGGTCTTACGACTGGGGCTCCGCCCTGGTCAGGACGCGTTCGACGTGGCCGCGTCCTGTGACCGATTGCGGCACTCGTTCGCGATGTACGGCGTCACCTCGCGGGAGATCCGCTCGGGTGTCGTCGAGCTGCGGATGACCGGTTACGACATCCTCAAGCGTGTGCAGATGCCCACAAGGGTGGCCACTGCTCCGATGCGCGTTCCAGTCGCACTGCGCGAGGACGGTGCCGTGCACTACCGCGACTACCGCACCACTCCGCACGCCCTGACGCTCGGCGCCACGAAGTCGGGCAAGTCGGTCTACCAACGCAACCTGGTGGCTGAACTCGCGTCGCAGGAAGTTGCTTTGGTCGGCATCGACTGCAAACAGGGTGTGGAGCTGTTCCCGCTGGCCCGCCGGTTCTCCGCACTGGCGGACAACCCCGACACCGCCGCCGAACTCCTCGACGCGCTCGTCTCCCACATGGAAGGCGTCTATCAACTGATCCGCGCTGAACAACGCATCACCGCCGACGTGCCGGATGCGGAGATCGCCGCCGACATCTGGGACCTGCCCGACCGCCTGCGCCCGACCCCGATCGTCCTCCTGGTCGACGAGGTCGCCGAACTCGCCCTGTTCGCCACCAAGGATGAAGAGAAGCGCCGGGACCGGATCATCACCGCGCTCGCCCGCCTGGCCCAGCTCGGCCGCGCCGCCGGTATCTATCTCGAGATCTGCGGGCAACGCTTCGGCTCCGAACTCGGCAAGGGCATCACCATGCTCCGCGCCCAGCTCACTGGCCGCACCGCACACCGCGTCAACGACGAGACCTCCGCCAACATGGCCTTCGGCGACGTCGCCCCGGACGCTGTCCTGGCCGCGATCAGCATCCCGACCGAGACGCCCGGCCTCGCCGTAACCGGAGACTCGTCCGGCGGCTGGGCCCGGATCCGCACCCCGCACACCTCGATGCGCCAGGCCGTCAACGCCTGCAACCGGCACGCCCACCGCACCCCGGCCCTGCCCGGCCTCGCCGCCTTCCGGCCCGAGCTGCCCCCTGCGGTCTCGCTGGTCAAGATCCCGGCTCCGACCGAGGCGCCCGCCTCCGTCTGACCGACCCCGCACCCCGGTCGGCGCGACCGTCTCGCGCCACGTCCCTACCCCCGCCATGCCCAAAACGCCCCGCAAAGGAGGTGAAGACATGACCCGCTCTCTCCGCATCGACGCCGTTCTGGTGCAAGCCGGGATCGCCGGGGCCCTGTCCTTCGCCCACCTGCACGACCTCGCCGCCGCTGCCGGACAGACCGGATGGAAGGCATGGGCCTACCCGGTCAGCGTCGATCTGCTCCTGGTCGCCGCCTGGCGTCGACTGCGCAACGACGGTCCCTCTCGGCTGGCCTGGTGCTGGTTCCTGATCGCCCTCGTCGCCTCGCTCGGCGCCAACGTCGCCACCGCCGGGTTCCTCGACCTGGCCCACCCGCCCGCCTGGCTCCGCTTCGGCATCGCCGGTTGGCCCGCACTTGCCTTCCTCGGCGGCACGCTCCTCGCCCACTCACCGGCCGCCGTCGACCACGACCCTGCACCGGAACCCGAGTCGGTCGAGTGCGTGCCGGCCAAACCGGCTCCGGCGCCGGAGCCCGTACCCGTCGAGCTGCCGGAGCCTTCACCGGCCCTTCCCGTCGCCGAGCCCACTTCCGCCTCGGCTTCAGCCGTGCCGGTCCCGGCCGCTCTGGTCGACCACGCCCGCAAGGTCGCCGACGACCACCGCACCCGTACCGGCACCCCAATCGACACCGACATCCTGCGCGCCCGCCTCGGAGTACCCGCCCCAATGGCCGAGGCGATCGCCGCCCAACTCGCCTGACCGGAAAGGAGACCGCGCCATGGTCGCCCAAGACCACTTCCACTCAGTGATGCGGATCGGCCCCGTGCAGATCGGCACCCACCGCGACCGGCACGGCCGCACCAAGCACGCCGCCGTCTGCACCTCCGACCGCTGCGGCTGGTCCGCCGACTACTCCAGCCAGTCGGCCGCTCAGCTCGCCGCCCGCACCCACCGCTGCCGCATCACCGACTGATCGGAGACCACTGCCATGGACGTTCCGCTCTGGCTCGCCCTGATTGTCGTCGGCGCCCTCGGGATCAAGCTCATCCGCCCGCCCTGGTGGCTCGTCGCCGTGCTCCTCCTCGGCGGCTTCCTCCTCGCGGACAGCCTGCTCGCGCCGGTCATCGACACCGCCATCAAGTAGCGCACCACAGAAGGGAGATCACCCATGCTTCGCCCGAAGATCCCCACCATGCCGACCCCGACCGGCATCGTCACCCCGCCCCTCGTCGAGCCGACCGCCGTCGTCCAGCACACCCCGGCCCCGGCTCCCGTCGCCCCGGTGGCAACCACCCGACCCACGGTCCAGCTCACACCCGGCGCCTTGGTCGCCCTCGTCGGCGGCGGCACCGCCGTGGTCCTCGTCGTCGGCGCCGTCCTGGTCTCGATGCTCCTCGCGGTCGCCATCACTGCCGCCTCGGCCGCCGTCTGCGCCGTCGTACTCCGCTCGCTGCTCGCCTCCGAGACCAAGCGCCGCTGACCGGCCCCGGGGCGGTCTCAACCGCCAAGTCTTGCCCGCCCCAGAAGCCGTGCCCCTGCCCGAACCAAATGATCCGGAAGGAACACCCATCATGACCGACCGCATCACCACCCCCGTACGGGTCTGTGCGAATTGCGACGGCTTCCCCACCGTCCGGGTCACCCTCGGCGGCCGCGACCGCCACGGGAACCTGCGCACCATCACCGTCCACTGCCCGGCCTGCCACGGCACCGGCACCCGCCCGATCCGCACCGCTCAGCTGATCGGAGGCCGGGCGTGAACGACATCACCGTGACCGCGCACCTCGACACCGACACGACCACCCGAGTCGTCGCCTTCCCGGACCACGACTTCGTGAACGTGCGTATCGGCGGCGGTCCCGTCGACATCGTGCTCATCGCCACCCTCGGCACGGCCGATGCCCTGCGCGCCATCGCCACCGCCGCCACTCAGGCCGCCTGCGAACTCGATGGGCTGACGTCCCCTGCCGAGGTGAGCGTGTGAACGACACCGCCACCCTGGCGGGCCTGGACCCGGCCACTCTGAACGATGTCCTCCGGGTGGCCGGGTCCCCCGGCTTCGACCGCTGGAAAGACCAGGTGCACCGCACCGGGGGCTGCTCCGACCCGATCCACCTCACCGGCTGGACCCTCGCGAAGGACAAGACCACCGGAGAGACCCTGCGCCGCTACTCCACCGACACCGAGCCCGATGGACGACTCCGCGTAGCCTGCGGCAACCGCCGCGCCTCCCGCTGCCCTTCCTGCGCCTACACCTACGCCGGAGACACCTACCACCTCATCCGCGCCGGGCTTGCCGGAGACGAGACCAAGGACATCCCCGCCCAAGTCCGGGATCACCCACGTGTTTTCGCCACCTTCACTGCGCCCTCGTTCGGACCGGTGCACAACCGGCCCGACCGTGGCGTCTGCCGCTGCGGCATCCGCCACTCTGAGGACGATCCCGCCCTCGGTACTGCCCTCGACTCGTCGACCTACGACTACGCGGGCACGGTCCTGTTCAACAACCACGCCGGGCAGCTCTGGCAGCGCTTCACCACCCGGCTCCGCCGGGAACTCGCGGCCCGCGCCGGACTCTCACAGCGCGAGCTGAAAGACGTGCTGCGGGTCTCGTACGGCAAGGTCGCCGAGTTCCAGAAGCGCGGCGCGATCCACTTCCACGCCGTGATCCGCCTCGACGGACCCAACGGTCCCGATTCCCCGCCCCCGTCCTGGGCTTCGGTCGATCTGCTTACCGACTCGATCCGGGCTGCGGTCGCCCACTCGTACACCTCGATCACCGTGCCCGCCGCCGGAGACCAGCCCTGCCGGCCGTTCCGCTGGGGCCGCCAGCTCGACATCCGCCCGATCCGCGCGTTCGGTGACGGCTCTGACATCACGGAGCAAGCGGTCGCCTCCTACGTCGCCAAGTACGCCACCAAAGCGGCCGAGTCGACAGGCAGTCTCGACCGGCGCATCGGGAACCGGGAAGTCCTCGACCTCCTGGACGTGCCCGACCACCCCCGCCGACTCATCGAGGCCTGCCTCGACCTCGCCCCGCTTTACCCAGACCGCAAACTCGGCGCCTGGGCGCACATGCTCGGTTTCCGCGGCCACTTCTCCACCAAATCCCGCCGCTACTCCACCACCCTCGGCGCACTCCGCCAGATCCGCGCCGACTACCGCGCCGCCCAGGAGCAAGACGCCCTCGGTGACCCGGACACCGTGCTCGTCCTCGCCTCCTGGGAGTACGCCGGGCACGGCCACACCCCCGGGGAATCCGCTCTCGCCGCCTCCATCGCTCGCGACATCCAGCTCAACCGCGAAACCGCCCGCGAAGCCCTGCAAGACCAGCTCGCCCTGGAAGGAGCCGCAGCATGACCACCGCCACCGCCGAACTGCTGACCGTGCCCGAGGTCATGGCGCGGCTCAAGATCGGACGCTCCACGGTCTACGACCTGATCCGCTCGCGCCGACTGACCTCGATCACCATCGGTCGGTCCCGGCGCGTACCCGCGGACGCCGTACGGGACTTCATCACCCGCGAGATCGAGGAGGCCGCCTGATGGCCTCCCAGCGCAAGCGCAACCCCAACGGGGCTGGCACCATCACCAAGCGCAAGGACGGCCGCTATCAGGCTGCTGTCTACGTCCTCCAGCCGGATGGCACCCGTGCCCGCAAGTTCGCCTACGGCAAGACCTGGGCCGAGTGCGACGCCAAGCGCCGCGAACTGCTCGACAAGGTCGACCAGGGCGTACCCGTCCCCACCCGCTCGGCCCGGCTCTCGGAGTGGCTGCCGTACTGGCTGGACAACATCGTCAAGCCTCGGCGCAAGCTGAGCACGTACGACAAGTACGAGGCTCACGTGAGGCTCTACCTCGTGCCCATGCTGGGCTCGAAGCGACTGGAATCCCTTGGCGTCGCCGATGTCCGGCGCTTCATCGTCCAGCTGGAGAACAAGACGACCGCGGCCACCGCCAAGGAGTCTCACCGCGTGCTGCGCACGGCTCTCAGCGCCGCCTGCCGCGAGGAACTGGTGACCCGGAACGTGGCCGCCCTCGTCGAACCGCCGCGTGCCAAGTCCCGGGAGCTGAGCCCCTGGACACTCGACGAGACCCTGGACTTCCTCGCCGCCGCCCGTAAGGACCCGCTGTACGCGGCCTTCGTGCTCGCCATCGCCATGGGCCTTCGCCGGGGCGAGATCATCGGTCTCCGCTGGAGCGATATCGACCTGGACAGCCGCGTGATCTACGTCCGGCAGCAGACCCAGCGACGGCGCGGAGTCCTCTACGACGACGAGACCAAGAACCGCCGCCATCGTGCACTGCCGCTCCCGGCGATGTGCATCCCGCCGCTGCGCTGGCATCGGATGCGCCAGGTGGCCGCGAAGCAGCGTGCGGGGGAGTCCTGGGACGAGAACGGCCACGTCTTCACCACCCGCACCGGTCGCCCGGTCGAGCCACGCAACGTGTACCGCTCCTTCACCCGCGTAGCCGACTCCGCCGGCCTCCGCGTCGTCCGGTTGCACGACGCCCGGCACGGCTGCGCGACGCTCCTCACCGCGGCCGGGGTCGCGCCCCGCGTCGTGATGGAGATCCTCGGGCACAGTCAGATCAGCATCACCATGGACGTCTACACACACGTCGTCCACGACACGCAGCGCGAGGCCATCAGCCACATGGACCGGCTGCTCAAGAGGCGCCCCGGCCGTGAGTGACCGCCCTCGTTGATGTCAAAAATTGATGTCAAAGGCCCCGGACCATGATCGGTCCGGGGCCTTTTGCCTGGTGCCCCCGGCAGGATTCGAACCTGCGACACCCGCTTTAGGAGAGCGGTGCTCTATCCCCTGAGCTACGAAGGCGGGGATCTGTCGGAAACTGTGCCTCACTCGATCGAACAGGTGAACGAGTCATGCAGATTCCCACAGGGTTGCGGTGGCGCAGCTGAAGAGGCCTGAGCCGCCGCGGACAGTGTAGCGGGTGGGGTGCGGTCTGCACTTGGGGTTGTCGGGTGGCTGCTCCCGGCGAGGGTGAGCTGGTGGATCAGGCGCAGATCAGGCGGCGGCTTGATTGATCCTGGCGCGGCTGACGGAGATGTTGAGCCAGGCGTAGCCGATGTCGATGAGCAGAGCCGCCTTCGCTCCGTACGAGGGAACTCTCCTGTGGGGGTGGCTCTGGTCGAATCGCGATGCGTGGATTCACTGTCCTGGCGGAAGCCTTTCGGGCGTCGGCCTGTGGGGGGTCGCCAAGCCGTGTCCGCAGCCACCCTTCTGCCCCCCGGCTCCAATGCCGGAGATTCAGGCGTCTGCGCTTCGTTGCCTTCTGCGCGGCGGGGGTGGTGCAGGGCGACGCGCCTGAGGGTGAGCGGTTGTCCACGGCTGGATGACCGGACGGTCCCGTGCAGCGGGGCAGGTGGAGGGGGAGCGCGGGGCGGTGTCTTGACGGGGGGTGGGGGCGGGCATAGCGTCGCGGAGTCCTGAGCAGGCGCTTGGAAAGGTCGTTCGTGCCGCACACCGATCCGACCTCCGCCGCTTCCGCAGCTTCCCCGTCCTCCACCGACTCGCCCTCCGCTGCCGCAGTGTCCGCCGCACGGATCGACGCCGCGCTCACCGGACCCGGCGCGCCGTTCGCTGTCGTGCGGGCTCAGGACGGCGCGCAGGCGGGCTCTCTCGTCTACGCGAGCGGGCCCGGGACCCTCCGCGAGTTCGTCGAGACCACCTGGGCCTTCGGGGACCAGGCGTTCCTGATCGGTGCCGAGCGCAGCTACTCGTACGGGGAGTTCTTCGCCGCCGCATCCGCACTGGCATGCCGGATGACCGAGGAGTACGGGCTTCGCCCCGGCGACCGGGCCGTTGTCGCGATGCGCAATCACCCCGAGTGGCAGATCGCCTTCTGGGCCGCGCAGTTGGCCGGTCTGGTCGCCGTACCGCTCAACGCCTGGTGGACGGAGGGCGAGTTCGCGTACGCGCTCGACGACTGCGAGCCGCGGGTGCTGCTGGTGGACGGTGAGCGGCTGCCGCGGGTCGCCGCCTGGGCGGAGAAGGCCGGGGCGCGCGTCGTCGTCTTCCACCACCGGGACGGCGCGGTGCCGGTGGGGGCCGAGCGGTACGAGGACCTGCCCGCGCCCGACCCGCTCGCCGCACCGCCCGAGGTCGAGATCCGGCCCGAGGACGACGCGACGATCATGTACACCTCGGGCACCACCGGGCGGCCCAAGGGCGCTGTCGCCACCCAGCTCGCCCAGGTGGGGGCCGCACTCAACCCGCGGTTCCACGCGGCCGCCTCCACGCTGGCCCGTGGGGTCATTCCGGGACAGGGGCCCGCCCCGGTCACGTTGATGACCTTTCCGTTCTTCCATGTCGCCGCGTTCACCGGTTTCTACGCGGCGATGGCGGCAGGCGGCTCGCTGGTGCTCATGCGGAAGTGGGATGCCGGGGAGGCGCTCCGGCTGATCCGGGAGCACGGCGTCACGCACTACGCCGGCGTCCCGGTCACCGCCCTTCAGCTGCTTGCCGCCGCCGAGCGGGCGGACGACCGGCTGGAGAGCCTCCAGATGCTGAACACCGGTGGCGCCGCCGCCCCGCCCGACCTGGTCGCACGGCTCACCGCCCGCTACGGCGAGCGGATCGAGCCGCGCAACGGCTACGGCCTGACCGAGACCAGCGGCGGCGTCCTGGCCAACTTCGGCGCCGACTACCGGCTCCACCCGGGCAGCGTCGGCCGGCCGACGCCCGTCACCGAGGTGCGGATCACAGGTCCCGCGGGCGAGGCGCTGCCCGAGGGGGAGATCGGCGAGCTGTGGCTGCGCGGCCAGTCGCTGGTCCGTGGCTACTGGCGCGATGAGGTGGCGACTGCCGAGGCGTTCACGGACGGCTGGTTCCGGAGCGGCGATCTCGCGCTGGTGCGCGACGGGCGGGTCAGCATCGTCGACCGGATCAAGGACATGGTGATCCGCGGCGGCGAGAACGTGTACTGCGTGGAGGTCGAGGCCGCGCTCCACGAGCACCCGGACGTCGAGGACGCGGCGGTGCTGGGGGTGGCCCATCCGGACCTGGGAGAGGAGGTCGCCGCGGTCGTCCGGCTGCGGCCCGGTGCCACCGTCACGGCCGACGAGCTGCGGGCGTACGTCGGGCGGAGTCTGGCCGCCTTCAAGGTTCCGGCCCATGTCCTCGTGCGGGACGAGCAACTGCCCCGGAACCCGACCGGGAAGATCCTCAAGCGTGAGCTGCGCGGGGTGGTCGACGAGGAGGTCAGCGCCCTCAGGCGCAGCGAGGAGGGGGCGTGATCAGGAGCGGGTGACTCGGACCCGGTAGTTCCCCCTGGAGTCCTTGTCGACGACGGATATGCGTATTCCGTTGGTCCGGTCGGTGAAGGTCTGGCCGGGCCGGAACGGGGCGTCGGAGAGCTCGGCATGCACATTGGGCAGCCGCGTGCAGCCGCCGCTGTCCTTGGTGCTGTCCACGACGGAGATCGGACCCTGCCCCGTGTCGACGTCGGAGCTGACCTTGTAGATCAGCACGCCGGGCCGGCAGATCGCCTGGTCATTGCCCGCCTGGGTCCGTACCTCCATCACGTAGCCGGATTCCGCGGTCAGGGGCACGAAGGCCAGCTTCCGGCCGCCGCGGGTGGCAAGCGGCGTGAGGACGTGGTCGGTGGTGCCCGGCTTGGACGCGCAGCTGACCTGGTTCCTGTCGAGCCAGCCGAGTTTCCACTTGTGCCAGCCGAGGAAGTCGTTGTTGGCCCCCCAGTCCTCGGACATGATGTCCCAGTGCCCGACCGAACCGCCGCCCTCCGTGGTGTAGAGGTCGGGCAGGCCGAAGATGTGGCCGTTCTCGTGCGGCAGGACGCGGTAGCCGGTCTGTGCGTACGAGCCCGAGCCGTCGTCCTGGCGGCTGTAGATGAAGGACGTGTTGGAGAGCGGGGCGCCGTCCGCGAGCGGCGCGTCATCGTTGCCGGAGAAGGTCACGGACAGGACGGTGTCCAGGGCGGAGGGCCCGGCGTTCGGTGTGACCAGGATGTTGACCAGGTCGTACGCGCCGAAGTTCACCTTCCGGTCGGCGACGGCCACGATGTCCTGGACCAGGTGCCGGTAGCCCGGCTCGTACGGTGAGCCGCGGTCTATCCCGTAGGCCGGGAACGGCAGAGGCATCCGAAGCCAGCTCTTCACAGGGGCCTCGGGGCGGTAGATGAGCCGGCCGTACGAACTGGTCCGGAACCAGTTGGTGGTCTGCGGGAAGAATTCGGCGAGCCGTTTCATCGCCGACCCCGCTCCCGGCGCGTCCGGGAAGTCGATCATCAGGTTCAGTGCGTGGATCTGGCCCGTGGAACGGGCGTACCCCGTCGATGTCGGCATCCCCTCCGACATCTGCACGCCCATCGTCGCGGATATTCGGCACGGTCCGATCCCTGCCACCTCGGTGCTGCCCACTGGCCCCGCGCTGGTGTGGCCGGACGGCGGGAGCACGCTGCTGGCCGAGGCCAGTGCCCCGATGACCAGGACACTTGCCCCCGCCAGTGCGACCGGGTGGCGCTGGCTGCGTATCCGGCGGCGGGGCTGCTGCATAGAGGCGCCTTCGGGGTCCGCGGCAGTCGGCCGACCCTGACTGCCCTCTCTGATCACCCTCGGGCGGGCGGTACGGCGCCGCCCGTTGGGTGCGCCGATCGGTGTAATTTCCCGCCCACGAGATGTGGCCCAGGTCACATCGGGGTGGGAAATAACCGGGGATGGATTCCCCGTTTGAACCTGGTGTCCCCCGCTAAACGGGGAGGCGGTCCCCGGTTGCGTGAAGTTGTGCGCACAGGGGCCCAGCAGGAACGACCAGGAAGACCCGGAAGAGGAAGAGAAGGACTGTCTCGTGAAAACCGCTGCCCGCACCGCCGCCGGAACCGTGCCGCGCCGTACGCCCCGCCCGCGGGCCGACGCGCTGCGCAACCGGGAGCGGATCGTCGTGGCCGCGCGCGAGATGTTCGTCGAGTTCGGTCCGGATGTACCCCTCGACGAGGTGGCCCGCCGCGCAGGCGTCGGCAACGCCACGCTCTACCGGAACTTCCCCGACCGTGCGGCACTGACCCATGAGGTCGTCCTCTCGGTCACCTCCCGCACCACTGACCGTGCGGAGGAGGCGGTGGCCGAGGAGGCCGACCCCTTCGCCGCGCTCTGCCGCTTCGTGCACGCGGCGGCCGACGAACGCATCGGCGCGCTCTGTCCGATGCTGTCCGGCGGCTTCGACAAGGACCATCCCGAACTGCTCGCCGAGCGTCGCCGCCTCGAAGAGGCCGTCGAAGGGCTCGTGGCGCGCGCCATGTCCGCGGGGCGCCTGCGCACCGACATCGCCGTCGGTGACGTACTGGTCGGCCTCTCCCAGCTCACCCGGCCGCTGCCCGGCATCGCCTGCCTGGACATCGACCGATTCACCCACCGTCATCTCCAGCTCTTCCTGGACGGACTGGAGGCTCCGGCCCGGTCCGAACTGCCCGGGACGGCGGCGACCTTGGAGGATCTGCGGCATCGCTCATGACGCCCGTGCCCGGCTCCTGAGGCAGGCTCCGGGCCGTCTGTCCGCCATGCCCTCACCACCCGACTTACCTCACGTCCACTCCCCTCACCCTCATCTCTCCCGCTTTCACCGCTGACCGGGTGCACGTTTTCACGGTCACGGATCACGACTCCTCGCGTCCATGCGCGTCCTTAGGTGGCTACCCCCATGTCAAAAACAGCTGATATCCGACTTCCCGACCCCAGTCGCTGGAAAGCGCTGGCCTTCATCGCGCTCGCGCAGCTGATGGTCGTGCTCGATGCCACGATCGTGAACATCGCGCTGCCGCATGCCCAGACGGCACTGGGCATCACCGACGCCAACAAGCAGTGGGTCATCACGGCCTACGCCCTGGCCTTCGGCGGACTGCTGCTCTTCGGGGGACGGATCGCCGACCTCTGGGGCCGTAAGCGCACCTTCGTCGTCGGTCTGATCGGCTTCGCGCTGGCCTCCGCACTCGGTGGCGCGGCGCAGAACCAGGGCATGCTGTTCGGCTCGCGTGCGCTCCAGGGTGTCTTCGGCGCCCTGCTGGCCCCGGCCGCACTCTCCTTGCTCGCCGTGATGTTCACCGACGCCAAGGAGCGCGCCAAGGCGTTCGGCATCTACGGGGCGATCGCCGGTGGCGGTGGCGCCGTCGGCCTGATCCTCGGCGGCTTCCTCACCCAGGCGCTGAACTGGCGCTGGACGTTCTTCGTCAACATCCCGTTCGCCGTCATCGCCGCCGCGGGCGCGTACTTCGTGATCCGTGAGCCGGTCGGCAGCCGTAACCGCTCCCCGCTCGACATCCCGGGTGTGGTCCTCTCCGCGCTGGGTCTGGTCTCGCTGGTGTACGGATTCACCCGTGCCGAGTCCTCCGGCTGGTCGGACCCGCTGACCATCGGCATGTTCGTCGCCTCCGGTGTGCTGCTCCTGTCGTTCGTCCTGACCGAGGCCAAGGTCGCGTCGCCGCTGCTGCCGCTCCGCGTGGTGATGGACCGCAACCGCGGTGGCGTCTACCTCTCGCTGGGTCTGGCCATCATCGCGATGTTCGGGCTGTTCCTCTTCCTGACGTACTACCTGCAGGTCGTGAAGGGCTACTCGCCGATCAGGACGGGCTTCGCCTTCCTCCCGATGATCGCGGGCATGATCACCGGTTCGACGCAGATCGGCGCACGGCTGATGACGCGGGTCCCGGCCCGCAAGCTGATGGGTCCGGGCTTCCTGACCGCCGCCGTGGGCATGCTGCTGCTGACGCAGCTGGAGATCGACTCCTCGTACGCGGCGCTCATCCTCCCGGCGCAACTCCTGCTGGGTCTGGGTATGGGTACGGCGTTCATGCCGGCCATGTCGCTGGCCACGCACGGGGTCGAACCGCGGGACTCGGGTGTCGCGTCCGCGATGGTCAACACCTCGCAGCAGGTCGGCGGCGCGATCGGTACCGCGCTGCTGAACACGATCGCCGCCTCGGCCGCGACGGCATACGCCACCTCGCACGCCGCGCTCGGCGCCACCGACCCGCAGCTGCTGAAGCTGCAGTCGATGGTGCACGGCTTCACCGGCGCCATCTGGTGGGCGGTCGGCATCCTGGTGGTGGCCTCCGCGATCGCGGTGACGTTCATCAACGCCGGGCGTCCGTCGACCGCCCCGGCCGGCTCCGGTTCGGGCTCCGGTGACGCCGATGGCGTCGAGGACGAGTTCAGGGTGCCGGTCGTCGCGCACTGACGCGGGACGCGCGAGGTGAAGTGATGTGAAGACGGGTCTGCCCCGGTTCCGCTCGGCGGAACCGGGG
>NZ_JBHVEE010000074.1:0-48503 GCF_042802415.1 Streptomyces sp. NPDC057486
GGGACGGGCAGCGCTGCCCGTCCCCGGCCTAAGTACGACGCGAACCTAGGCGTCGAGACCGATGGCGAAGGCCGCCTCCAGGTCGTGCTGCGAGTACGTACGGAACGCGACATGCGTGTCGGTGCCCTCGACACCCTGGATCTTGCTGATCCGGCCGGGGATGACGTCCGCGAGGTCGTCGTGCCTGGCCACTCGGACCATGGCGATCAGGTCGTACGTACCGGTGACCGAGAAGACCTCGCTGACATTGTCCAGCGCGGCGATGGCCTCGGCGATCTCCGGAATCCGGTCCACGCTGGTTTTGATGAGCACGATCGCGGTGATCACGGCTGGCTTTCTCCCTCGGTGGCCGTGGCTGGAGCCTTCACTTTAGCCCCACGGCCGTAGCGTCCCCAGGCGTAGGCGAAGCCGCAGACGAATCCGACCACATGGGCGAGATACGCCACCCCGGGGCCGCTGCCCGCGCCCTGCGCCGCCATCCACTGCAGCACGAACCAGAAGATCAGCACGATCCAGGCGGGAAAGCGCAGCGGAAGGAAGAGCAGGAACGGGAAGAGGCTGGTCACCCGCGCCCTGGGGAACAGGTAGAGGAACGCCCCGAGCACCGCGGAGATCGCCCCTGACGCGCCGACGAGGGTCTGGTCGGAGCTCGCGTGGGCCGCCGCGTACGCCAGCAGTGCGAGATAACCGCAGCCGAGGTAGAAGAAGGTGAATTCGGCACGGCCCATCCGCTCCTCGGCCATGGCCCCGAACACGTACAGGAAGAGCATGTTGCCGAGCAGATGCAGCCAGCTGCCGTGCACGAACAGTGCGGTCAGTGGGGTGAGCAGGGCCTGCGCGGAGCCCGCCCACAGCTCGCTCGGGATCACCCCCCAGCGCTCGAAGTACCCGGCCTGGGCGGCGAGCAGGGTGTCGGCGGTGCCGTACGTGGGGTTGAAGCCGGAGAGCGGGCTGATCAGGAAGACGGCGCAGCACAGGGCGATGAGGACATACGTCACCTGCGCACCGGCCGCCGTGGCGGCGCGCAGGAGCCTGCCGGTCACTCCGCCTCTCGCGGCTCGCCGATCGATCATGCACAGAGCATGACGCAAGGTGACGGAACGGGACAGACCGCCTCGCCGTGTCTATGGGTATGTGCAAGGCCGTAGGGTTACAGCAGGACATCCGCAGTTCGACGGCGCACCGCGAGATCCTGGGCAGACGGCAGCATCACGCTCGACGAAAGAGGACGCAACGATGACGACGGTTCCCCAGCCGACCGACGGGACCCGCTGGCGCTGCACGCTCTGCGGAAATCTCACCCGCTTCGACGTGACCCGCACCTCCAAGGTCGTCGAATACGTCCATCTCGACCTGGCCGGTGAGTCGACGGTCGAGGAACGCGAGGTGGTCAGTGAGACCATCGAGTCGGTCCGCTGCCGCTGGTGCAATGCGGTGGACCAGATCGAACTCGTCGACAGGCCGGGTGCCGACTCCTGACGGGGCCGTGCGGACAGACATTTTGGGGTGACGGATCGTGGAGCAGCCCGATAGCGGCGCCGAGCCGGCCGATGGAGCCGGCGACGCCGTCGAGGCGCTCGACCGCCCGCTGCCCGAAGGCGTACGGCGACGGGTCGTCGCGCTGGTCTCGGACGCGTTCGGCGGCCTGACGGTCACCGAACTCCCGGCCCAGCTCAGGCAGTACGCCCGCTTCACCCCGACCCGGCGCGCCAAGTTCGCCGGGAACGCGATGGCGGCCGCCCTGGAGAACGACACCCTGTTCCGTCAGCGCATCGGCGAACGGCTCCGGGAGGCCCAGCCGGAGCTGGCTGCTGCCGTGGAGGCCGGGTCACCGCCGGCCGCCGCCGATCCCGTCGATGTGGCCGCGGCCGCCTATGTGCTGCGCCCGGCCGGCTGGGTGAAACTGGTCGCCGCCGCCGGTGAGGAGGTCCAGCGCGCCGACGCCGAGCGGGCCGACGAGGAGAGCCGGCGCGAGCTGGAACGGCTGCGCGAGGAACTCGCCCAGGCCCGGACCCAGACGAAGAGCGAGACCGAACGGCTCCGTACCGAACTCGACGCGGCCCGCAAGGAAGCCGATTCGCTGCAGCGCAAACTCCGCTCCGCCCTCAACGAGGTCAAGCGCGGCGAGGCCGCGGTGCGCCGCGGCAAGGCCGAGGCCGACACCCTGCGGGCCGAGGCGGCCGCCCAGATCTCCGCCGCCGAGAGCGAGGCCCGGCGGCTGCGGGCCCGGCTCGGTGAGGCGGAGGCGTCCGTCGAGGCGAGCCGCAGAGCCGCCAGGGAGGGGCGTTCGGTCGAGGACATGCGGCTGCGGCTGCTCCTCGACACGGTGCTCGACGCGGCCCGCGGGCTGCGCCGCGAACTGGCCCTGCCACCCTCCTCGATCCGCCCCGCGGACAGTGTCGACGCGGTCGAGCCCGGCGCGATGTCACCCAAGGACATTGCCGCCAGGGCTCTTTCGGAGACCGATCCGGCCCTGCTCGACCAGTTGCTCGCGCTGCCGCAGGCGCATCTGATCGTGGACGGCTACAACGTCACCAAGACCGGCTATCCGCAGCTGCCGCTGGAGAAGCAGCGGTTGCGGCTGCTGGGCGGTCTCGCGGTGCTCGCCGCGCAGTCCGGCGCCGAGATGACCTGTGTCTTCGACGGGGCCGAACTGGCCGCTCCGGTACTGCTCGCACCGCCGCGCGGGGTGCGCGTGCTGTTCAGCAAGCCGGGCGTGACCGCCGACGAACTCATCCGCCAGCTCGCCCGCGCCGAACCGCCGGGCAGGCCCGTCGTCGTGGTCTCCACCGACCGTGAAGTGGCGGACGGTGTGGCGAAGGCGGGGGCCAGGCCCGTTGCGTCCGCCTTGCTCCTGAAGCGGCTTTCGCGCGTCTGACGCACCTTGTGGCGACTTGTCGGAAATCAGGGAACGTACCGTCAAGTCGTCGCTACACCCTGTGTGATGAGAGTAAAGAAGTGGCTGCTGTGGTGAGATTTTTCTTGCCAGGATTTGAACTGATTACAAGATGGTCACTAGGGTCGGGCTTCGAACCTTCGCACGGTTGATCACCCATCCGGGGTGACGGCGAAGGAACCGCCGAGTCCGTGACGTGCACGGAGCCGGGGATGCAGTCCCCCCACAGCCCGGTAGGCGGCTCGAGGAAGAAGGAGCTCGCCTTCGTGGCGTCCCACCGTCGTCCCAAGCAGCCGAGCCGCGCCCGTGTGACCGTGCTCACCGCTACCGCCGCCGCGGCCGTGGCCCTGACCTCCCAGGCCGCCCACGCCGACCCCAAGCCGACCAAGAGTGAGGTCAAGGCGAAGGTCGACAAGCTCTACCACGAGGCGGAGAAGGCCACCGAGAAGTACAACGGGGCCAAGGAGCAGCAGCAGAAGCTCGAGAAGCAGGTCGGTGCGCTGCAGGACAAGGTGGCCCGCGGCCAGGAGGAGCTCAACACGCTCCGCAGCGGCCTCGGTTCGCTCGCCGCCGCGCAGTACCGCTCCGGTGGCATCGACCCGTCCGTGCAGCTCTTCCTCGCCTCGGACCCGGACACCTTCCTCGACGAGGCCTCGGCCCTCGACCAGTTGACGGCCAAGCAGACCGAGTCGCTGGAGAAGATCCAGGAGAAGCAGCGGGCCCTCGCGCAGCAGCGCAAGGAGGCCCAGGACAAGCTGGGCGACCTCGCGGACGTCCGCAAGACGCTCGGCGAGAACAAGAAGAAGTTCCAGGGCAAGCTCGCCGAGGCGCAGCGCCTGCTCAACACCCTGACCGCCGCCGAGCGCGCCAAGATGGCCGAGGACGACCAGCGCGCCAGCCGCGCCGCCGGCGACCGGGTCGACCTCGGCAACGAGGCCCCCGCCTCCGCCCTCGGCGCCGCCGCCCTGAGGGCCGGCGCCACCCAGCTCGGCAAGCCGTACGTCTCCGGCGGCACCGGCCCCAACTCCTACGACTGCTCGGGCCTGACCCAGTGGGCCTACGCCCAGGCCGGTGCCCACATCACCCGCACCACGTACACCCAGATCAACGAGGGCACGCAGATAGGCCGCAGCGCCCTCAAGCCGGGCGACCTCGTCTTCTTCAACAACACCTCGCACGTGGCTCTGTACGCGGGCAACAACACTGTTCTGCACGCCCCGAAGCCGGGCGCGGTGGTCCGCTACGAATCGATGAACACCATCGGCAGCTTCCAGGTCGGCGTGCGTATCTGACGACGCCCGAACGGGCGAATTACCGCGCCCCGTGCAGACAGCCCGCCCCGCCGGAGACCACAGGTCACCGGCGGGGCGCCGTCGTTCGTGACCCGCACCCGTCCGGCGCGTACGTTCGTGCGCTCCGTAGTCGCCCGACTACTGTCTGCCTGCTGTGCGGCTCCCGTCCGTCGGTCCGCCCGTCCCGGGCGGCACGGAGCCGCGTACGTCTGCGTGCAGCGGAAGGGAGTGCGGCGTCCTGTGGTGTCCCATCGCCGTTCCACACAGCCCGGCGTCAACCGGAGTGTCCGGGTCACAGCCCTGTCCGCGGCCGCGGCGACCGCCGCGGCCACGCTCGGGGCGGCAGCCGCGCACGCCGACCCGAAGGTCACGCCCCGGACCGCCAGGGCCGAGATCGACCGGCTGTACACCGAGGCCGAGCACGCCACCGAGCAGTACAACAAGGCGGGGGAGAACGCCGACCGGCTGCGTGGCGAGCTGAACCGGGTCCAGGAACGGGCGGCCCGCGGTCAGGAACGGATCAACCGGATGCGCATGGCGCTCGGTTCGGCCGCCGCCGCGCAGTACCGCTCCGGTGGCATCGACCCCTCGCTCGCCCTGCTGCTCTCCGCCGATCCGGACAGCTACCTCGACAGGGCAGCCACCCTGGACCGGCTGAACGCCCGTCAGGCCATCGCCCTGCACGAACTCCAGCTCGCTCGGCGCGGCCTCGCGCAGGTCCGTGCGGAGGCCGCCCGCTCGCTCGCCGGCCTGGAGCGCAACAAGGCGGCCGCCATCCGGCACAAACGAACCGTCGAGGGCAAGCTCAGGCAGGCCCGGCAACTGCTGGCCGCGCTGCCTGCCGCGGACCGTGCGGCCTTCGACCGCGCCTCGCGCTCCGGCCGCGACGCCTCGTTCTCCGCCCTGACCGATCTGCCGGCCGGCTCGTCCCGGGCGGCGGCCGCCGTCATGGCCGTCCGCCGGGCCGTCGGGCTCCCTTATATCTGGGGCGCCAACGGACCCGCCGGATTCGACTGCTCCGGGCTGATGCAGTGGGCGTACGCCCAGGCCGGTGTCAGCCTGCCGCGCACCTCGCAGGCGCAGCGGTACGCCGGCCACATGGTGCCGCTCTCCCAGGCCCGCCCAGGCGATCTGGTCGCCTACCGCTCGGACGCCGGCCACATCGGGATGTACGTGGGCAACGGGCAGGTGATCCACGCCCCGCACCCGGGCGCTCCGGTCCGCTACGACCCGGTCGGCATGATGCCCGTCTCCTCGGTGACCCGCGTCTGACCCGTACCCTCGGTCAGGTGGCTGATCAGGGGTGCACCGCAGGGCGGGGACGCGACGGACGGAGGCGTGCGGCGGGAGCGGCGCTCGCCGGGCTGCTGCTCGCGTCCGCCTGCACCGCCCCAGCCCCGGCCACCCCCGACCCCACCGTCCGGGCCGTCGCCGCCACCCTGGACCGCCGCGCCGCCGCTGTCCTGGAACACGACCCGGACGGCTTCCTCGCCGCACTCGCTCCCGGGGCCACCGGACTGCGGGCAGCCCAGCGCCGCGAGCTGGCCCATCTCGCCGATGTGCCGCTGAGTTCATGGGCGTACAAGGTGACGGACGTGCGCAGGCGCGGAGCCGACCGGGCCACCGCCGACGTCGAGTTGCGCTACCGGATCGCGGGCTACGACAGCGCTCCGGTCACCGCGGACCGGGTGCTCGACCTGGAGCGGGACCCGGCGGACGGCCGCTGGTACATCACCGCGGACCGGGCCGGCCGGGACGGCGGCTCGCAGCTGTGGCAGCAGGGCGACGTCCAGGTCGTACGGGGCAGGCGAAGTCTCGTCCTCGGTGTGGGGCGGACGACGACGGAGCTCCGCGCGATCGCGGACACCACGGACCGTGCGGTGCCCGCCGTCTCCGCCGCCTGGCCGGAGCGCTGGGCCGGCCGTGTGGTGGTCCTCGTACCGGAGACGACCGAGGACATGGCCGGGCTGCTGGGGTCACCGGCGGCGAACTACCGGGGCATAGCGGCCGTCACCACCGGTGAGACCGGCGGCCGGGCGCCCGCGGACCGGGTGATCGTCAACCCTCAGGCGTACGCGACGCTCGGCACGTTCGGGCAGCGGATCGTCCTCACCCACGAGACCGCCCATGTCGCCACCCGCGCCCGCACCTCCGCGTCCACCCCGACCTGGCTCTCCGAGGGCTTCGCCGACTGGGCGGCCTATCGCGCCGAGCACCGGACGGCCGAGCAGGCCGCGCCCGAACTGGCCGATGCGGTCCGGCGCGCTGAGCTGCCCGCCGAACTGCCCACCGACGAGGAGTTCGGGTTCACGGGAGACTCCGGGCGCCTCGCGAGGGCGTACGAGGGCGGCTGGCTGGCTTGCGCACTCATCGCCGACCACTGGGGCGAGAGGAAGCTCCTCGCCTTCTACCGGGCCGTCGGGGGGCACTCAGGACGGGACGGAGCGGTGGAGCAGGCGATGCAGGACGTGCTCGGCACGACCCCGCAGGAGTTCACGGTGCGCTGGCGGGAGTATCTGCGGTCCCGTCTCGGCTGACCTGCCCCGCCGGACCGGACGGCCGGACCGGCAGCCGGTGCCGGTCCCGGCGGACCGGCGCGGGCACCGTCTCCTTCCACAGCCGCCGGGACGCGACCAGGGTCGCCGCGACGAGCAGACCGTTGCGTACGAACATCAGCGTCACGCCCTGCGCGTCGCTGGTCACCACGTGGACGAACCCGAGCGGGAACTCCAGCTGGGTGACGCCCGTCGCGACCAGCACCAGAACGGCCGGCAGCCCCATCCGGCTGGACCGGAAGGCCAGACAGACCGCCGCGAGACCGACCAGCCACAGCATGTACTGGGGGCTGATCACCCGGCTCGTGGTCGTGAACAGCAGCACCGCCGTGAACGCCGCGTCGGCCGGCGTGCTCACCCCGAAGTCGCGGGCCAGCAGCCGCCACATCACCAGCCAGCCGAACGCGACGAGGCTCAACCCCAGCGCCAGTGTGCTCACCAGCTGCACATGCGGCCCCAGGAACTCCAGCGACCCGTAGTTCAGCTCCACCCGGCCCTGCCAGCCGAACTGCCGCGCCACATGGAAGACCAGCGCCCCCAGCGACTCGACCTCGGTGCCACGGTCGCGCTGGAACCCGAGAAAGGCCAGCGCTCCCGGCATCGCGGCCGTGCACACCACCAGCAGCCCGGCTGCCGTCACCACCGCCGCCGTCCATGAGCGGCGGGTCGACTCCCCGCGCGTGGTCCCGGCCAGCAGCAGCACCGGCCACACCTTCAGCAGCGCGCCGAAGGCGGCCAGCGCCCCCAGCACCCGCGGATGCCGTACCCCCGCCAGCAGCGCCGCGACCGCCACCGCCGTGACCATCACGTCGTACCGCGCGTACGCGGTCGTGCCGAGCAGGGGCACCCCCGCCACCCACACCCAGCCGCCCGCGGTCCGCCTGCCGGTACCGCGGCCCGCGTACAGCAGCAGGCCGAGCACCAGCGCGTCGCAGAGGCAGGCGAGGACGAAGAAGGCCGAGGCGTAGTCCAGGAACGGCAGCAGGGCGGGGGAGAGGACGGCGAGCGCCGCGACGGGCGGGTACTGCCAGGTGACATCGCCCAGCGGATACGTGCCGGTCCTCAGCACCTCGGACCAGCCGTGGTAGATCACCGAGACGTCGCTCGTCACGTCCGGGCCCGGCAACGTGACGACCTTGAAGACGCAGAGCAGCAACGCGGCCCTGGTGAGCGCCCACACCGCGACGGGTACGAGAAATCTGCCGGTGCCGCCTGTTGGTGTCATGCCCGCGCCCATCCCCTTCGCCGGTGGCTCCGAGCCATGATGCACGGCGCATCTGTGGGCGAGCCATCAAGCCGGGCCGTTCGGTACTGTCGGCGGCGATGGACAAGACCCTGATCGTGACCAACGACTTTCCGCCCCGACCCGGCGGTATCCAGGCATTTCTGCACAATATGGCACTCCGCCTGGACCCCGGTCGGCTCGTCGTCTACGCCTCCACCTGGAAGCGGAGCCCCGAGGGCGTCGCGGCCACCGCCGCCTTCGACGCCGAGCAGCCGTTCACCGTCGTCCGTGACCCCACGACGATGCTGCTGCCGACCCCGCGGGTGACCCGGCGCGCGGTCCGGCTGCTGCGCGAACACGACTGCACCTCCGTCTGGTTCGGGGCCGCCGCCCCCCTCGGTCTGATGGCGCCGGCACTGCGGAGGGCGGGTGCCCGGCGACTGGTCGCCACCACCCACGGGCACGAGGCCGGCTGGGCCCAACTTCCCGCGTCCCGCCAGCTGTTGCGCCGGATTGGCGAGGGCACGGACACGATCACCTACCTCGGCGAGTACACCCGCTCCCGGATCGCCGGCGCGCTCACCCCCGAGGCCGCCGGCCGCATGGTCCAACTGCCGCCCGGCGTCGACGAGAAGACCTTCCACCCGGGCTCCGGCGGGGACCGGATCCGGGCCCGGCTCGGACTCTCGGACCGCCCCGTCGTCGTCTGTGTGTCGCGGTTGGTGCCCCGCAAGGGCCAGGACACCCTGATCCTCGCGATGCCCGCGATCCTGGCGCGGGAGCCGGACGCCGTCCTGCTGATCGTCGGCGGCGGACCGTACGCCAAGGAGCTGGAGAAGCTGGCCGCGGAGACCGGCGTCACCGACTCGGTGCGGTTCACCGGACCGGTGGCCTGGGAGGAGCTGCCCGCCCACTTCGGCGCGGGCGACGTCTTCGCCATGCCGTGCCGCACCCGTCGCGGCGGCCTCGACGTCGAGGGGCTCGGCATCGTCTACCTGGAGGCGTCCGCGACCGGACTGCCGGTGGTGGCGGGCGACTCGGGCGGCGCCCCCGACGCCGTACTCGACGGCGAGACCGGCTGGGTGGTGCGTGGCGGCTCCGTGGAGGAGACCGCCGACCGCATCGCCACCCTGCTCGGCGACCCCGAACTGTGCCGGCGGATGGGGGAGCGGGGCCGGGCCTGGGTCGAGGAGAAGTGGCGCTGGGACCTGCTCGCGGAGCGCCTCAAGACGCTGCTCTGAGATACGGGGAGGGGCCCGCATGACCAGTCGTGCGGGCCCCTCCCCGCGCACCTGCGGCCGCGGGATCAGCCGCGGTAGATCGACTCCACCTCGTCCGCGAAGTCCTTCGCCACCACATTCCGCTTCAGCTTCAGCGAGGGCGTGATGTGGCCGGCCTCCTCGGTGAACTGCGAGGCCAGGATGCGGAACTTGCGTACGGACTCCGCCTTGGACACCGCCGCGTTGCCGTCGTCCACCGCGCGCTGCACCTCGGCCAGCAGCTCCGGGTCCTCGCGCAGCGACACCGCCGTCGAGCCGGCCGGCTTGCCGTGCTCCTCGGCCCAGTGGCCCAGGAACTCCTCGTCCAGCGTGATCAGCGCACCGACGAACGGCCGCCCGTCGCCGACCACCATGCACTCCGCGACCAGGGCGTGCCCGCGGATCCGGTCCTCGATCACTGCGGGAGCGACGTTCTTGCCGCCCGCCGTGACAATGATCTCCTTCTTGCGGCCGGTGATCGTCAGATAGCCGTCCTCGTCGAGGGTGCCGATGTCGCCCGTGTGGAACCAGCCGTCGGCCAGTGCGTCGGCCGTCGCCGCCTCGTTGTTCCAGTAGCCCGCGAACAGATGCTCGCCGTGCAGCAGCACCTCGCCGTCGTCGGCGATCCGGACGACCGAGCCGGGCAGCGGCTGGCCGACCGTACCGATCTTCTGCCGGTCCCACGGGTTGAACGCGGTGGCCGCGCACGTCTCCGTGAGGCCGTAGCCCTCCAGCACCGTGAAGCCGATGCCGCGGTAGAAGTGCCCGAGCCGCTCGCCCAGCGGTGCGCCGCCCGAGATCGCGTACTCGCCGCGGCCGCCGAGCACGGCGCGCAGCTTGCTGTAGACCAGCCGGTCGAAGACCTTGTGCTTGAACTTGAGGCCGATGGACGGACCCTGAGGGGTGCCGAGCGCACGGCTGTAGGCGATCGCGACGTTCGCGGCCCTGTCGAAGATCTTGCCCTTGCCGTCGGCCTGCGCCTTGGCGCGTGCCGAGTTGTAGACCTTCTCGAAGACCCGCGGCACACCGAGGATCAGCGTCGGCCGGAACGTGGCCAGCTCATCGGTGAGGTTCTTGATGTCCGGTACGCAGCCGAGCCGGATCGGGGCCATCACCGCGGCCACCTCGACCAGCCGGCCGAAGACGTGGGCCGCGGGCAGGAAGAGCAGTACGGAGCACTCGCCGGTACGGAAGAGGGGCTTCAGCCGCTCCACCACGTTGCCGCACTCGGCGAAGAAGCTGCGGTGCGTGAGCACACAGCCCTTGGGGCGTCCGGTGGTGCCCGAGGTGTAGACGATGGTGGCCGGGTCGTCGGCCTTGGCGCGGGCGCTGCGCAGGTCGACGGTCTCGTCCGAGATCTCCGCACCCGACGCGGTCAGCTCGTCGACCGCGCCCTTGTCGATCTGCCATACGTTGCGCAGCTCCGGCAGCCGGTCGCGCATGGCGGCGACGGACTCGGCATGCCCGTCGCTCTCCACGATCACCGCGACCGCGCCGGAGTCGCCGAGGATCCACTGGACCTGCTCGGCGGAGCTGGTCTCGTACACCGGGACGGTGACCGCGCCCGCGCTCCAGATCGCGAAGTCCAGCTGCACCCATTCGAAGCGGGTGCGGGACATCAGACCGACCCGGTCACCGGGCTGCACGCCTGCGGCGATCAGGCCCTTGGCCGCGGCTCTGACCTCGGCCAGGAACTGGGTGGCGGTGACATCGGTCCACGCGCCGGCCACCTTGCGGCTCATCACCACCACATCGGGATGCTGAGCGGCATTGCGGCGGATGAGATCCGTCAGGTTGCCGTCCGAAGGGACCTCGTACAGGGCCGGAAGGCTGAACTCGCGCAAGACTGCTGCTCCTCATCGGGCTCCGATGCCACGGCTCTGTGTGACGCACCGGCTGCGGTCCAAGACTGGCAGGGTGGCTCAGTGGGGTGAGCACGACTGGACTGCCCGGACGTTACCCACCAGTACTCGGTTCGGGATAGAGGGTTCCGGCCAGATGTTTTATGCGTCACACATATCGGTGGTCCTCGCGCGCACAGTAGTGCACCGAGGTGACATGCATGAAGTATCCGCAGGTCCGAGGGGCTCTACCCAGGCCGTCGGCGGCGCCCTAGGGTGATCGTCATGCCAGCCGGATCGAACAGCCGCGAGGGTGACACCGCACGTCGTACGCGGATCCACGTGGTCAGTGACGTGCACGGGAACACCGAAGCCCTGGCCCGGGCCGGGGACGGCGCCGACGCCCTGGTCTGCCTGGGTGACCTGGTGCTCTTTCTCGACTACGCCGACCACTCGCGCGGCATCTTCCCCGACCTCTTCGGCGTGGAGAACGCCGACCGGATCGTCGAACTGCGCACCGCCCGCCGCTACGAGGAGGCCCGTGACTTCGGCCGCGGGCTCTGGGCGGGCCTGGACCGCAATGCCGCCATCGTCGGTGCGGTGCGCCATCAGTACGCCGAGATGTTCGCGGTCCTCCCCACACCGACGTACGCCACGTACGGCAATGTCGACATCCCCGACCTCTGGCCCGAATACGCCCGCCCCGGCACCACCGTCCTGGACGGCGAGCGCGTCGAGATAGGCGGACGTGTCTTCGGCTTCGTCGGCGGCGGGCTCCGCACCCCGATGCGCACCCCGTACGAGATCAGCGACGAGGAGTACGCCGCCAAGATCGAGGCGGTCGGCGAGGTGGACGTCCTGTGCACGCACATCCCGCCCGACGTGCCGGAGCTGACCTACGACACCGTGGCGCGCCGGTTCGAGCGCGGCAGCAGGGCGCTCCTCGACGCGATCCGCCGGACCCGCCCCCGCTATGCCGTCTTCGGCCATGTCCACCAGCCACTGGTCCGCCGGATGCGGATCGGGGCCACCGAATGCGTCAACGTCGGGCACTTCGCCTCGACCGGCCGGCCCTGGGCCCTGGAGTGGTGACCACACGGCCCCGACCCTGGGACGACGCGCCCCGCGCACGCGATAGCCTTTTGGCGGCAGGCATCTGCCGACCGACCGGTACACCGCACTGGAGGAGCCACAGCGATGGCTGAACACACCAGCTCGACCATCACGATCGAGGCGGCACCGGCCGACGTCATGGGCGTCATCGCCGACTTCGACCGGTACCCGGAGTGGACCGGTGAGGTCAAGGAGGCCGAGGTCCTCGCCAAGGACGAGCAGGGCCGCGCCGAGAAGGTCCGGCTGGTCCTCGACGCCGGTGCGATCAAGGACGACCACACGCTCGCCTACACCTGGACCGGCGACCACGAGGTCAGCTGGACCCTGGTCAAGTCCCAGATGCTGCGTGCCATCGACGGCTCCTACGCGCTGGCCCCGCTCGGCGACGGCAGCCGCACCGAGGTCACCTACCGGCTGACCGTCGACGTCAAGATCCCGATGCTCGGCATGATCAAGCGCAAGGCGGAGAAGGTCATCATCGACCGCGCGCTGGCCGGTCTGAAGAAGCGCGTCGAGTCCGTCCCGCGGGGCTGACCGGATGCGTACGGTCCTCGTCACCGGCCCCGGCGGCGCCGGCCGTACCACCGTCGCGGCGGCGACCGCACTGGCCGCGGCCCGCCGCGGCCGCCGCACGCTGCTGCTCTCCGCCGACGCCATACCCGGTTTCCCCACCGGCACGGAACCCACCGAGGTCACCGAGGGACTCCGGTTCGCCCGCATCGACTCCGGCGAGCACTTCCGTACCGAACTTCTCTCCCTCCAGGACCAGGCGTCCTCCGTACTCGACCTGCTCGGCGGGAACCGGCTCGACGGCGAGGAGCTGACCGAACTCCCCGGCAGCGCCCAGCTCGCCCTGCTGCACACCCTGCGCCGGGCGGCCCGGGGCGACTGGTCGCGCGACGGCTACGACACCCTCGTCGTCGACCTGCCCCCGCTGCGCGAAGCCCTCGCCGTGCTCGCCCTGCCCGAACAGCTGCGCCGCTATCTGCGCCGCCTGCTGCCCCCGGAGCGTCAGGCCGCCCGTGCCCTGCGCCCGATGCTCGCCCAGCTCGCCGGCGTCCCGATGCCCGCCCAGTGGCTGTACGAGACCGCGGCCCGCCGGGACGCCGAGCTCGCCTCCGTCCAGGCCCTGGTCGAGGACCGCAGCACCACGGTCCGCCTCGTCGCCGAACCGGGACCCGCCGCCGAGGACGCCCTGCGCACCGCGCGCACCGGACTCGCCCTGCACGGACTGCGCGTCGACACGCTCACCGTCAACCGGGTCCTGCCCAGGCACTCCTCCGACCCCTGGTTCGCCGATCTCGCCGCCCAGCAGGAGAAGTGCATCGACCACTGGTACGAGGAGTGGGTGCCGGCCGCGTCCCTGTGCGAGGTGCCCCATCTCGGCCGGGACCCGCAGGGGCTCGACGACCTCGGCCTCCTCGACACTTCGTCGAACTGCACCACCTTCGAGGCGGCGGGCACCGGTGGCGGGCTCTTCGCGGGGGACGGTCTCGCCGTCGAGCTGGACGACCGGTCGGCCGGACGCGCCCAGGACCCCTGGTGGATCGAGGACCCGAACGCCCCGGACGGCCACGACGAGCTGCGGGAACTGCTCCGTGGCGGACCGGACGCCACCGTCTCGCCGCGGCCGGCCGCCGGTGAGGACGGCGACGGGGTCCTGGTCTGGTGCCTGCCACTGCCCGGAGCCGTCAAGGAGGACCTGCAGCTGGTCCGGCGCGGCGACGAACTGCTCCTGACCGTCGGCCCGTTCCGCCGGATCGTGCCGCTGGAGTCCGGGCTGCGCCGCTGCACCGTCTCCGGCGCCGCACTGACGGACGGGGTGCTGCGGGTCCGGTTCACGCCGGACCCCGCACTGTGGCCGCGGAGCTCCTGAACGGCGTACCACCGTTCGGGTAACGTCGGTAGTACGCGTCCCGTATGCGGCGGTGGACCACACCCCCGCACGCGTGACGTCCGCAACCACGTCGCAGGAGTCCGCCATGAGCGAAGCCACCGATCGTCCCGTCGACGACGACGCGTGGGCCAAGGCCTGCGCCGAGGACCTGGAAGCAGAGAAGGCGCGTCGCCGCGCCGAGTACGGGCCGCCCGCCGGTTCCGCGGCCGAGGAGCTGCGCAAGCTGGTCGACGCCGTGGCCGACAAGGTCGCCTCCCTCCAGTCACCGCTGTTCGGCGTCGCCGCCCAGGGTGCCGTACAGCAGGTGATCAAGCAGGCGAAGGCCGCCGTCGAGCCGGTCATCGAACGCAATCCGGACGTCTTCGACCACATCGCCGCGGCCGGCAGCGAACTCCTCGCGGCCTACCGCTCCGCCGTCGAGGGCCAGGAACGCCGCTGGACCCGGGACGCCACCGACCCCGGTGGTGCCTCGAAGAAGGCCGGTGACCCCACCGACCCGCGCGACGACGACAGCGGGCCGGGCGAACACATCGACCTGGACTGACCGGCACCGATAGGGCGGGGAGCGGCGCTCGGGTACGGTTGGCCATAGCGGGGCTCGACCGAAACTGAGGGATTCATGGGACTCACCATCGGCGTCGATATCGGCGGCACGAAGATCGCGGCTGGAGTGGTCGACGAAGAGGGCCGGATCCTCTCGATGTTCAAGGTGCCGACCCCGCCGACGGCTGAAGGCATCGTGGACGCGATCGCGGCGGCAGTGTCCGGCGCCAGCGAGGGCCACGAGATCGAAGCGGTCGGCATCGGCGCTGCCGGATATGTCGACGACAAGCGCGCCACGGTGCTGTTCGCGCCGAACATCAACTGGCGGCACGAGCCGCTGAAGGACAAGGTCGAGCAGCGCGTCGGCCTCCCCGTCGTCGTCGAGAACGACGCCAACGCGGCGGCCTGGGGCGAATACCGCTTCGGCGCGGGCCAGGGCCACGACGACGTCATCTGCATCACGCTCGGCACCGGCCTCGGCGGCGGCATCATCATCGGCAACAAACTGCGCCGCGGACGCTTCGGTGTGGCCGCCGAGTTCGGTCACATCCGGGTCGTCCCGGACGGACTGCTCTGCGGTTGCGGCAGCCAGGGCTGCTGGGAGCAGTACGCATCAGGGCGCGCGCTCGTCCGGTACGCGAAGCAGCGTGCCAACGCCACCCCGGAGAACGCCGCGGTCCTTCTCGCCCTGGGCGACGGCACGGTGGACGGCATCGAGGGCAAGCACATCAGCGCGGCCGCCCGGCAGGGCGACCCGGTGGCGATCGACTCGTTCCGCGAGCTGGCCCGTTGGGCCGGCGCCGGACTCGCCGACCTCGCCTCCCTCTTCGACCCGTCCGCGTTCATCGTCGGCGGCGGCGTCTCGGACGAGGGCGAACTCGTCCTCGACCCGATCCGCAAGTCGTTCCGGCGCTGGCTGATCGGCGGCGAGTGGCGGCCGCACGCACAGGTGCTCGCGGCCCAACTGGGTGGCAAGGCAGGCCTGGTGGGCGCGGCGGACCTGGCCCGCCAGGGCTGAGCCCGCCCCGTCACGGACAACGCCGGACGCCCGTCGCGCCCTCACCGGGAGCGGCGGGCGTCCGGCGTATGGTGAGTCGTATGGTCATGACGGAGCTGCCCGACTCCCGTACCGAGCCGGACGGTTCGGCCGTCATCAGAGTGCTCAGCTACAACATCCGGTCGATGCGCGACGACCGTGAGGCGCTGGCCCGCGTCATCCGCGCCTGCGCACCCGATCTGGTCTTCATCCAGGAGGCCCCGCGCTTCTTCCGCTGGCGCAAGCGCGCCGCCTGGCTCGCCGCCCACACCGACCTGGTGGTCCTCTCCGGCGGCGCCACCGCCGCCGGGCCGCTGCTCCTGTGCTCGCTGCGCGCCACCGTGGAACGCACGGAGGACCTGCTGCTGCCGCGTACCCCCGGGCTGCACCGCAGAGGCTTCGCCACGGCGGTGGTACGGATCGCGGGCACCCGGATCGGCCTGCTGAGCTGCCATCTGAGCCTGCGCCACGAGGAGCGCGTGGTCCAGGCGGACCTGCTGCTCGACCGGCTGGACGCCATGCAGGTCGAGCATGTCATCGTGGCCGGCGACCTCAACGACGCACCGGAGGGGAAAGCCTTCCAGATGCTTGCCGGGAGGCTCCAGGACAGCAGGTCCGTCCGGCCGTGGGGTGGCGAGCTCACCTTCCCGGCACACGATCCGCGGCTGCGCATCGACGCGGTCTTCGCGAGCAGAGGCATCGAGGTCCTCGGCTGCGGAGTCCCGTCGGGACTGCCCGGCGTCACGGAGCAGGACCTGCGCGCGGCCACCGACCATCTGCCGGTACTGGCCGCGCTCAGGGTTCCCGCCCTGTCCTCGCTCGCCTGAGGGCTGCTCGTCCCCCAGCCGGCCTGATCCGGGGGAGCCGGCTCAGACCACCGCGCCGCGCCCGGGGTCGTCGTCATCCTCGTCGTCGTGCTGCATCCGCGCGACCAGGGCGACGAAGCCCCCCAGGAAACCGCCGATGCAGACCGTGGTGAGCCACCACGTCATCTCCCACTGCAACAGGACGGCGAGCAGCATCAGCACCGGTCCGCCGACGACCGCGAGCCAGGCGAACTTCGCCGTGACATCGGCCTCCGGCAGCGGAGGCGGCTCCGGCGGGACGAAGTGTCCCTCGTCGCTGTCGTCCGCGTCGTCGTCCGTCGGCTCCGCCAACTCGTAGTCGCGGGGACCACCGACACCGGGGGCGAAGACGACCGAGCTGCCGAGCGGCTTCTCCGGCGGTTTCTTCTTGATGCCCTTGTCCGGCTCCAGGACGTTGCGCTCGCCGTCCTCCAGGAGCGCGAGGTCGTCGATCGACTTGAACGGCTTGGCGCCCGGCGGGTCCGGCGGCTCCTCGCCGTAGCCCGCGACGATCGCCTCCCAGGCGGCGTCCTCGTCGAGGGCGTCACCCTGGCCGGGATCCCCGGGGACGTGTGGCGCACCCGCGCCCTTCTCGGGCACGGCTGTTCCCTCGGTGGGGCGCGGTTCGCGCTCCTCCTCGCTGCCCGCGCGCTCCGCGTCGTGCTCAGCCACCTGACGTGCTCCCCTTCTTCCCGACGCTCGGAGCGAGGCGGCCGATGAACGAGTAGCTCTCGTCGAAGATCCGCTCCGCATCGTGGTCCAACGTCGCCACGTGGTAGCTCTGTTCCAGCAGGATCTCCTCGACGTCCGTGGACGACACCCGGCTGAGGATCCGCGCCGAGTCCGCCGGCGGCACCACATGGTCCTGCGGGCTGTGCAACAGCAGGAGCGGCTGGGTGACCTGCGGCAGCTCCGCGTCGACCAGCCGGAAGAAGTTCCGCAGGGAGTGCGCCGCGTGCAGCGGCACCCGGTCGTACCCGATCTCGACGGAGCCTTCCCGGGCGATGTCGTTCGCCACGCCCTTCGTGGACGGCAGCAGATGGCGGACGACCGGCAGTGCGTACGCCGCCAGGCCGTGCACCTTGTTGCCCGGATTGACGAGCACCAGACCGCTGATCGCGTCCCCGTGCTTCGCCGCCAGCCGCAGCGACAGCGCGCCGCCCATGGACAGCCCGAAGACGAAGACCTGACGGCACCGCTCCGACAGGGCCCGCAGCTCCCGGTCCACCTCCGCGTACCAGTCCTGCCAGCCCGTGACCTGCATGTCCTCCCAGCGGGTGCCGTGCCCGGGCAGCAGCGGCAGCGCGACCGTGAGTCCGCGCTCCGCGAGATATTCGGCCCAGGGGCGCAGCGACTGAGGGGAACCGGTGAATCCGTGACAGAGGAGGACGCCGACCTCTCCGCCCTCGTGGCGGAACGGCTCGGCTCCAGGAAGGACCGGCACCGGGGTCTCCTGTTCGTGAGGCTCGAAAGGGAGCGAAAGGGGGAGTGCAAGAAGGATTACTTCACCGTACGCGACCGGACTGACACCGACCAGGGCCGTCACCGGTCACAGCCGTGCTTCGGTCCGGTGCCGGGCAGGAACGGCGGCACCACCACGGGTTAAGGTCAAGGCGACAGCACACAGGAGGCACCCGAGTTGATCTACGGCGCGATGAAGTTCTCCATCGGCGGGTCATTGAAGCTCGCCTTCAGGCCGTGGGTGGAGGGCCTGGAGAACATCCCCGCTCAGGGGCCGGCGATCCTCGCGAGCAACCATCTCTCGTTCTCCGACTCCTTCTTCCTGCCGGCCGTGCTGGACCGCAAGGTCACCTTCATCGCCAAGTCGGAGTACTTCACCGCGCCCGGCGTGAAGGGCAAGCTGACCGCCGCCTTCTTCAAGGGCGTCGGCCAGCTCCCGGTGGACCGGTCCGGTGCCCGCGGTGCCGGTGAGGCGGCGATCAAGGCCGGCATCGAGGTCATCGAGAGCGGCGGGCTCTTCGGGATCTACCCGGAGGGCACCCGGTCGCCCGACGGCCGCCTCTACCGCGGCAAGCCCGGCGGTCTGGCCCGGGTGGCGCTGGCCACCGGCGCACCCGTCATCCCCGTGGCGATGATCGACACGGAGAAGATCCAGCCGCCCGGTCAGGTGATTCCCAAGCTGATGCGCCCGGGCATCAGGATCGGCAAGCCGCTCGACTTCAGCCGCTACCACGGCATGGAGGGAGACCGCTTCATCCTCCGCTCGGTCACCGACGAGGTGATGTACGAGATCATGAAGCTCTCCGGGCAGGAGTACGTCGACATCTACGCGACCGCGGCCAAGCGCCAGATCGCGGACGAGGCGAAGCGCCGCGCGGAGGAAGAGAAGCACGCGGGCAGAAAGACCGGCACGGAAGGGTGACGGAACAGCCGGCGCGTCACCGCGTCGGTGTCCGTCCGGGGGGTGGGGGACATGGCCAGGCGCGAGCGGGTCGTACGGATGTCGGTCGAACAGCCGCTGTGGCGCGCGCTGACCGCGTACCGGCTTCTGACGATGGTCTACGCGATCCTGCTCGCAGTCTTCGGCCGGGCGCGGTACGACCGGCCGTGGGTGGCCATCGCCTTCCTGGTGGTGATGGCGGCCTGGACGCTCGGCACCCTCCCGAAGGTCGCGGGCGCCGTCGCCTGCACCAAGCGTTTCCTCGGCGCCGACCTGGCCATCGCCCTCGTCGGCATCCTCCTCACCCCTCTCGCCGACTTCGAGGCCCAGCACGTCGACGGTCCGACGCTGCCGTCCATCTGGACCGCGGGCTCCGTGCTGGCCTTCGCGATCAAGGGTGGCTGGCGGTGGGCGGCGCTGGCCTCCACCTTCGTCGCCGTCGCCAACATCATCGAGCGCGGCGAACCCAGCCGGGACACCTTCCACAACGTGCTGCTGGTCTGGGTCGCCTCCATCGCCATCGGGTACGTCGTCGAGGTCGCCCGCGCCAGTGAGCGCACCCTCGCCCGCGCCCTGGAGATCGAGGCGGCGACCCGGGAGAGGGAGCGGCTGGCCCGCGACATCCACGACAGCGTGCTCCAGGTCCTCGCCATGGTGCAGCGCCGCGGCACGGCACTGGGCGGCGAGGCCGCCGAGCTGGGCCGGATGGCAGGGGAGCAGGAAGTCGCCCTGCGCACCCTGGTCTCCAGCGGCCTGGTGCCCACCACCCGGGTCTCCGAGGACGCCGCCGAGGGCGCCGTGGTCCGCAGCGTCGAGGTCGACGACCGGGAGGACGGCCCTTCCGGTCCGGCCGACTGCGATCTGCGCGCCCTGCTGGCCCCGCACGCCGGCTCCCGGGTCAGCTTCGCGGAGCCCGGCGCTCCGGTCCTGCTCGCCCCGGCGGCGGCGAAGGAACTCGCGGCCGCTGTCAGTGCTGCCCTGGACAATGTCAGGGTGCACGCCGGCCAGGACGCCCAGGCGTGGATACTCGTCGAGGACTGGCCGGACGAGGTGATCGTCACGGTCCGGGACGACGGTCCCGGCATCCCGGAGGGGCGGCTGGCCCAGGCCGAGGGGGAAGGCCGGATGGGGGTCGCCCTGTCGATCCGGGGGCGGCTGCGCGACCTGGGTGGCACAGCAGAGTTGATCTCGGTGCCCGGCCAGGGCACCGAGGTCGAGTTGAAGGTTCCGAAGGTTTCACGGGGGAAGGCAGGATCCGGCCGATGAGTACGGAGAACACCGCGAGCGCCGAGAGCGCGCAGGACACCGAGCAGCGGACCATCAGGGTGATGGTCGTCGACGACCATCCGATGTGGCGCGACGCCGTCGCCCGCGACCTCGCCGAGTCCGGCTTCGACGTGGTGGCGACCGCGGGTGACGGACCGCAGGCCGTGCGCCGGGCGAGGGCCGTCACCCCCGACGTCCTGGTCCTCGACCTGAACCTGCCGGGGATGCCCGGCGTCCAGGTCTGCAAGGAACTCGTCGGCTCCCACCCGAGCCTGCGGGTCCTGGTGCTCTCGGCGAGCGGTGAGCACGCCGACGTACTGGAAGCGGTGAAGTCCGGCGCCACCGGCTATCTGCTCAAGTCGGCCAGTACGCAGGAGTTGACCGAGGCCGTGCGGAGCACCGCTGTCGGCGACCCGGTCTTCACCCCGGGCCTCGCCGGACTGGTGCTCGGCGAGTACCGCAGGCTGGCATCCGAGCCCGCGTCCGTCGCGCCGGACGAGCCGAAGGCACCGCAACTGACGGACCGGGAGACCGAGGTGCTGCGGCTGGTCGCCAAGGGACTCTCGTACAAGCAGATCGCCGAGCGGCTGGTCATCTCGCACCGCACCGTCCAGAACCACGTCCAGAACACCCTGGGCAAGCTCCAGTTGCACAACCGGGTGGAGCTCGTGCGGTATGCGATCGAGCGTGGCCTCGACGACGCGTGATCTCAACGGAGTCCGATCTCAGCGACGCCCGGTCTCAACGACGCCCGAGATGGACGACGACTGTGATCAACTGCGCTTTGTTGCAGGGGAATTGACCATCCGGCCCATCCCGGAGTGACCTGGATCACCATTAGCGTGGTCGCCAGCGAGCTCACTTCGGCGAAGGGATGCTTCCATGCGGGTCGGAGTACTGACCGGGGGCGGCGACTGCCCCGGACTCAACGCGGTCATCCGCGCCATCGTCCGCAAGGGCGTGCAGGAGTACGGCTACGACTTCATCGGCTTCCGGGACGGCTGGCGCGGCCCGCTGGAGGGCGAGACCGTTCCGCTCTCCATTCCGGCGGTGCGCGGCATCCTGCCGCGCGGCGGCACGATCCTCGGTTCCTCGCGGACCAACCCCCTCGCCGCCGAGCACGGCGTCCGCCGGATCAAGGACAACCTCGCCAAGTACGAGGTCGACGCGCTCGTCACCATCGGCGGCGAGGACACCCTCGGTGTGGCGGCGACCCTGTCCGACGAGTACGGCATCCCATGCGTCGGCGTGCCCAAGACCATCGACAACGACCTCTCCGCCACCGACTACACCTTCGGCTTCGACACGGCGGTCGGCATCGCCACCGAGGCCATCGACCGGCTGCACACCACCGCCGAATCCCATATGCGGGTCCTCGTCGTCGAGGTGATGGGCCGCCACGCGGGCTGGATCGCGCTCCATTCCGGGCTGGCCGGCGGCGCGAACGTCATCCTCATCCCGGAGCAGCGCTTCGACATCGACCAGGTCTGCGCCTGGGTCACCTCCCGCTTCAGAGCCAGCTATGCCCCGATCGTCGTGGTCGCCGAGGGCGCCATGCCCGCCGAGGGGAAGATGATCCTCAAGGACGAATCGCACGACTCCTTCGGCCATGTCCGGCTCTCCGGGGTCGGCGAATGGTTGGCCAAGGAGATCGAGCGGCGGACCGGGAAGGAGGCCAGGACCACGGTCCTGGGGCATGTCCAGCGCGGCGGCACGCCCAGCGCCTTCGACCGGTGGCTGGCCACCCGCTTCGGGCTGCACGCCATCGAAGCCGTCCGGGACGGCGACTACGGCGTGATGGTCGCCCTGCGCGGCACGGACATCGTGCGGGTGCCGATCGCCGATGCGACCGCCAGGCTCAAGACGGTCGATCCGACGCTCTACGCGGAGGTCGGCGTCTTCTTCGGCTGACGGTGAGCGGCGCACCAGGGATACGGGCCGTATATTCGCGGCTGTCCGGCCCGTAACTCTGCTTGTCTGGAGAAATCGTGGAGATCCTGGCGTTCGGTGTGCAGTCCGACGAGAAGCCGCTGATCGAGAAAGCCTTCGCCGGACAGCACGAGGTCCGCTGCCTGGACGTATTCCTCAACAAGGACACCGCACCCATCGCGGCGGGCTACGAGATCATCTCCACCAGTGTCAACGCCGACCTGGGCAGCGGCGTTCTGCAGACACTCGCCGCGGGCGGCACGCAGATGATCGCCCAGCGCTCCACGGGCTTCAACAACATCGACCTCGATGTCGCCGAACGTCTCGCCCTGCGGGTCGCCCGGGTCTCGTACTACTCGCCGTACTCGGTCGCCGAATTCGCCTGGACGCTCGCCATGGCGGTCAACCGCCGCATCATCCGCGCCGCGAGCCGCACCCGCGATTTCGACTTCCGGCTCGACGGTCTCCTCGGCCGGGACATGCGCGGCCGCACGGTCGGTGTGATCGGCACGGGCAAGATCGGCGAGGCCTTCACCCGTATCGCCCATGGCTTCGGGATGAAGCTGCTCGGCTGGGACGTGGCCGAGAACCCCGCCTGCACCGAACTCGGCATGACCTACGTCGAGAAGGAACGGCTCCTCGCCGAGTCCGACCTGATCAGCCTCCATGTCCCGCTGCTGCCGGCGACCCATCACATCATCGGCGAGGAGGCCCTGGCCGTGATGAAGGACGACGCGATCCTGATCAACTCCAGCCGTGGCGGGCTGGTGGACACCTCGGCCCTGGTCACCGCATTGCGGGCGGGTCGCTTCACCGGCGTCGGACTCGATGTGTACGAGGCGGAGGCCGGGCTGTTCTTCCTCGACAAGTCCCTGGAGGTCGTCGACGACGACACCCTGGCCCGGCTCGTCACCTTCCCGAACGTCATCGTCACCTCGCACCAGGCGTACTACACGGAGGACGCGGTGGCGCAGATCATCGACGCCACCGTGCAGAACGTCGCCGACTACCTGGCCCGCCGCCGCAGCGACAACGTCCTCGTCCCCAGGCCTCCCCGGAACCCGGGCCCTTCCTTCGGATCAGCCCGGCATGATCCGAAGGAAAAGCCCTGAGGCCCCGGACCGCCTCGGCGGATTCCGGAGCCCCCGTCCGCGGTCAGCCGGGCACGGGCAGCCCCGCCAGCAGCTCGGCGACGATCGACGCGCCGCGCAGCGTCAGCACCGACTCCGGGTGGAACTGCACCGACGCGAACCCGCCCCCGCGCAGCGCGTGCAGCTCCCCGGTGGCCGCGTCCCGGCTCACCTCGATGGAGTGCGCGGCCAGCTCGGCGGCCGTCTCGTCGTCGCAGCGTGCGGTGAAGCTGTTGTAGAAGCCGACCGTCTCCGGGCGCCCGAACAGCTCGATCCTGGTCTGCGCGCCCTGGTACGGCACGATCTTGCGGACGATTTCCAGACCCAGCTCCGCCGCGATCAGTTCATGGCCCAGACACACTCCCAGCAGCCCGTGCCGGTGCTCCCGCACCAGCTCCGCGGCGAACTCGCGCAGCAGCCGCATCTTCCGATCGCCGGTGTCGGCCGGATCCCCGGGCCCGGGACCCAGCACGACCGGGCCCGTGTGCGCCCGCACGGTTTCGCGCAGCTCCGGCTCGTCGTAGCGGTGCACCGACACCTCAAGACCCGAGGCGCGCAGCAGATGCGCCAGCATCGCGGTGAAGGTGTCCTCCCCGTCGATCACCAGCGCATGGCCGGAGAGCTCCTGCGTGCGCTCCTGCATCCGCAGCCAGAACGGCGCGAGACCGTCCCGCCGGGCGTCCAGGGCGGCCCGCACCCGGGGGTCGTCGGCCAGTTGCGGACGCGCCTCCTCCGCCCGAGGCCGTCCCGGCCGCACGCCGAGTGCGGTCAGTACCCCCGCCGCCTTCGCGTGGGTCTCGGCGACCTCGCTGTCCGGATCGGAGTGGCGTACGAGCGTGGCCCCGACCGGCACCCGCAGCCGTCCGTCGGCCGCGATGTCGGCGGTCCGGATCAGGATCGGCGAGTCCAGGGTCTGTGCCCCGCACGGCTCCTGCCGCAGCAGGGCCAGCGCGCCCGCGTAGTAGCCGCGGCCGCCGGGCTCGTACCGCTCGATCACCCGGCACGCGTTCTGCACGGGCGAGCCGGTGACGGTCGCGGCGAACATGGTCTCCCTCAGCACCTCCCGCACATCCAGCGAGGAGCGCCCGCGCAGCTCGTACTCGGTGTGCGCGAGATGCGCCATCTCCTTGAGCCGCGGGCCGATCACCACGCCGCCCATGTCGCCGACGGTGCACATCATCTTCAGTTCCTCGTCGACCACCATGGAGAGCTCCTCGGTCTCCTTGCGGTCGCCGAGGAAGGCCAGCAGGCTCTCGGCGGTCGGTCCTTCGGCGGGGTAGCGGTACGTTCCGCTGATCGGGTTCATCACGACCGTTCCCCCGGACATCCGCACATGCACCTCCGGGCTGGCGCCGACCAGCGTCCTCTCCCCGGTGTGCACGACGAACGTCCAGTACGCACCCCGCTCACCGGCCAGCAGCCGACGGAACAGGGCCAGCGCGTCGGTCCGCCCGAACCCCGGGATGTCGCCCTGGAAGGTCCGTCGGATGACGAAGTTCGCGCCTTCGCCCTGCCCGATCTCGTCCTCGACGACCCGCCGGACGATGTCGGCGTAGTCCTCGTCGGGGACGTCGAAGGCGCCGCCCTCGACCCGTACGTCATGGGTGGGCAGCTCGGCGAGCACCTCGTCCAGCGGAAGCCCGTACGTCTCCTCCGCGACCAGTACGGACAGCGGCGTCCCGTCGTCGCGCACATCGAATCCGCGCTCGGCGATCTGCCGGAACGGCACCAGGGCGAGCGAGGGCTGCGGTCCGACCGGGAGACCGGCGAGCCGGTCCGCCTGCCGGACCCGGCCGATCAGCACCTCGACGAGGTCGTGGTCGTGGCCGGGGGTGCGCCTGCGCAGCAGCGCGAACGGCGGGCAGTCCTCCCGGACCAGTCGGGCGAGGACGGATGCGGTGCGATGAGGCATGGGGTGATGTTCCTTCCGGATGGAGGAACGGCCCCGAAACGCAGAGAAGGCCGCCCCTCGGGCGGCCTTCGCGTGGTCTGTCGCGCGCGATGAATCAGTGGGCCGCCGGATGAGCGGTCCACCACCAGTTCTGGTGCGTCTGCGCGAACATGTCCGAACCTTATCGGACGCCCGGTTCATCCGAGCGCGCGTCTCAACTGTTGAGCGTTCGGATGGACGCCCCCCTGGACCCCGTAATGTTGTGGTTGTGACCGTGAACGCCAATACCTCCGTCGCCGGTGGCAACACCTGGCGAGACCTTCCCGCGGCGCAGCAGCCCGAGTACCCCGATGCCGAGGCTCTGCGCGATGTACTCGCGGACCTCGCGTCGTATCCGCCGCTCGTCTTCGCGGGCGAGTGCGACCAGCTGCGCGCCCGCATGGGAGCCGTCGCCAAGGGCGAGGCGTTCCTGCTGCAGGGCGGCGACTGCGCCGAGGCCTTCGACGCCGTGTCGGCCGACCACATCCGGGCCAAGCTGAAGACGCTGCTCCAGATGAGCGCCGTCCTGACCTACGCGGCCTCCGTGCCCGTCGTCAAGGTGGGCCGGATCGCAGGCCAGTACTCCAAGCCGCGCTCCAAGTCGACCGAGACCCGCGACGGCGTGACCCTGCCGACCTACCGCGGCGACTCCGTCAACGGCTTCGCCTTCACCGAGAAGGCCCGCGTCCCGGACCCGGACCGGCTGAAGCAGATGTACCACGCATCCGCTTCCACGCTGAACCTGGTCCGCGCCTTCACCACCGGCGGTTACGCCGACCTGCGCCAGGTCCACGCCTGGAACCAGGACTTCGTGAAGTCGTCCCCGTCCGGGCAGCGTTACGAGGCGCTGGCCCGCGAGATCGACAACGCGCTGAACTTCATGAAGGCGTGCGGCACGGACCCGGCCGAGTTCAAGGCCGTCGAGTTCTACTCCTCGCACGAGGGGCTGCTGCTGGACTACGAGTCGGCGCTGACCCGCACCGACTCGCGCACCGGTGAGCTGTACGACACCTCCGGTCACATGGTCTGGATCGGTGAGCGCACCCGCCAGATGGACGGCGCGCACATCGAGTTCGCCTCGAAGATCCGTAACCCCATCGGCATCAAGCTCGGCCCGACGACCACCGTCGACGAGGCACTCGGCTACATCGACCGCCTCGACCCGGCCCGCGAGCCCGGCCGGCTGACCTTCATCGTCCGGATGGGCGCCGACAAGGTCCGTGACAAGCTTCCCGCGCTGGTCGAGAAGGTCACCGCATCCGGTGCGGTCGTCGCCTGGGTCACCGACCCGATGCACGGCAACACCTTCGAGGCGGCCTCCGGCCACAAGACCCGTCGCTTCGACGACGTCCTGGACGAGGTCAAGGGCTTCTTCGAGGTGCACAAGGGCCTCGGTACGCACCCGGGCGGCATCCACGTCGAGCTCACCGGTGACGACGTCACCGAGTGCGTCGGCGGCGGCCACGAGATCTTCGTGGACGACCTGCACCAGCGTTACGAGACGGCCTGCGACCCGCGGCTCAACCGCAGCCAGTCGCTGGACCTGGCGTTCCTGGTTGCCGAGATGTACCGGGACCAGTAGCCATCACCGCAGGTAGCGCACGTACGACTGTGGGGCACGGATCGATGTGATCCGTGCCCCACAGGGCGTTCCGGGACTTTTGCCGGCCCCGGGTGCCGGGTAAGGTTAGGTTAGCCTCACCGTTGAACGGGGTGGCATCCATGACCATCCTGCCGGGAGGTGAACCGCATGTACGTCTGCTCGTGTTTCGGCATTACGGAGCAGCAGGTCAAGGAGCATGCGGACGCCGGGGCGTGCACCCCCCGCCAGATAGCCAATGCCTGCAAGGCGGGCACCGACTGCGGTGGCTGTGTCCGCCGGATCCAGGCGATGCTCGGCCGCGGCGCGTGCGCGCGCCGGGAGCTGCTCGACCAGAAGCAGGTCACCGGTGACGTCCCCGAGCGGGCCCCCTCGACCACACCAGGTGCGGCGCCCCTCATCGGCCCGGGCATCGCCCACGGACGGACCCCGGGCATCGGTCCCGGCCCGGTCCCGGGCATCCGGCTCCCCGACGCGGCCTGAACCGGGCTGTCCCGGACTCAGCCGTCACGGACTCAGCTGTCCGGCTGCTCGATCTGCTGCGCGATGTAGAGCGGCTCGCCGAGCTTCTCGATCAGTTCCAGCTGAGTGTCGAGGTAGTCGATGTGGTGCTCCTCGTCCTCCAGGATCGATTCAAAGATATTTGCGGACGTGATGTCGCCCTTCCCCCGCATCAACTCGATGCCACGCTTGAGCCGGTCGATCGCCTCCACCTCGACCTGGCGGTCGGCCTGGAACATCTCGGTGACCGTCTGCCCCACGCGTACGTGGAAGAGCCGCTGGTAGTTGGGGAGTCCATCGAGGAAAAGGATGCGGTCCGTCAGGGTCTCCGCGTGCTTCATCTCGTCGAACGACTCGGACCGGGTGTACTTCGCGAGCTTCGTCCAGCCGAAGTTGTCCTGCATCTTTGCATGCAGGAAGTACTGATTGATGGCAGTCAATTCGGCGGTCAGCTGTTCGTTCAGGAACTCGAGGACCTCGGGGTCGCCCTGCATCGCAGAGGCTCCTTCCAACCGGTGAACTGGGCAGGTTGGCCGCATCCTCGCACCGCACCCCTCGGCCGTCCAGTAAGTACATGCTTAGTACGAGTTGCCCGAATGGTCGCTGCCCTGGTCATGACCACCCCTGCCTGTCTGTCACCATGGAGGCATGGGTCAGCCGGAAAGCCGGGAATACCGCGAATCAGAGCAGTCCGAGCTTCCGCCGGGTCAGCGACTGCAGCGCGGTTGGCCGGTTACCCACTATGGGCCGGTTCCCAAGTTCAAGCCCGACCGCTGGGAGTTCCGGGTCTTCGGAGCCACCGCGGACGGCGAGAAGCACTGCTGGAACCACCAGGAGTTCTCGGCCCTGCCGTTCTCCTCGGTCGTCGCCGATCTGCACTGCGTCACGAAATTCAGCATGCTCGGGGCCGAATGGGGCGGGGTCCTCGCCCGTACGATCCTGGAACTCGCACCACCCGCGCCCCAGGTCACGCATGTGATGGTCTGGGCCGAGTACGGATTCAGCTCGAACCTGCGGCTCGCCGACTTCACCTCGGAACGCACGCTTTTCGCCACCCACAAGGGCGGTGAGCTGCTCACGGCGGAGCACGGCTTCCCGCTGCGCCTTGTCGTGCCGCACCTGTACGCCTGGAAGGGGCCCAAGTGGGTCCGGGGCGTCGAGTACATGACGGCCGATCGCCGCGGGTTCTGGGAGGAGCGCGGCTACCACAACATCGGCGACCCGTGGCGCGAGCAGCGCTACTCCTACCAGGAGGAGCCCGGGGAAGGCCCCGAGCTCTGACCTGATGGTCCCGGTGCGGGACCGTCCTCAGTGGTGGTACTGGTGCACCACCGCGTGGCCCTTGCCGCGGCCGATCATCCACTTGTTGACCGGTGTGGTGACGACGAAGGCCACGGCCAGCGACAGTGCGAGCGCCCCCCAGAACAGCGCGTCGGCGAGCTGTGCGTCCATGGCGCCCGGCCACAGGACGATCACGCCGTTGTCGATCAGTTCCATCACCGCGATGGAGAGGGTGTCGGCAGCCAGGGCGACCCGGAACGCCGTACGGAAGTCGACGCCGGCCTTCAGGATCGAGCGCAGCGTCAGCGTGTAGCCGAAGAAGAACGCCAGGACGATCGCGAGGACCATCGTCTCCGCGTTGCCCCAGCCGAGAGCCGTGCCGATCACCATGCCGAGGATCTCGCCGATGGCGCATCCGGTGAGGCAGTGCAGTGTGGCGCGCGCGGCCATGGCCCAGCCGACCCGGCCGGGGGAGTGTGCCGCGTGGCCGGCGTGAGCCGAGTGGTCGGCGTGACTGCTGCCGCCGTGACCCTGCCCGTGGTGCTCGTGCTGCTGGTGCTGCTGGTGCTCTTCGTCGCGCGTGTCGTGCTGCATGGCGGTCCCCCAGTGCCGGTAGCGGTTCCTGTCGACAACAGGAACCGTATACCCCCTAGGGGTATTCCTCAATGGGTTTCGCGGTCAGCCGCAGTCGCGCAGCCCCTTCAGTCGTGCCACATCGGCCGCATGACCTTCCTTGCCGCCCGGCGTCTCGATGATCAGCGGCACCCCCGCCGTCGCCGGATGCGAGAACAGCTCCCGGAACGGCTCCTCGCCGATGTGCCCGGCGCCGATGTTCTCGTGCCGGTCCTTGTGGGCTCCCACCACGTCCTTGGAGTCATTGGCGTGGATCAGCTTCAGCCGCCCCTCGCCGACCGTGTCCACCAGCAGGTCCAGCGTCTGCTTCATGCCCGCGGGACCCGCCAGATCGTGGCCCGCCGCGTAGATGTGGCAGGTGTCGAGACAGACACCGAGCTTGGGGTGGGCGTCGAGTGCGTCGAAATACGGGCCGAAGTCCCAGGTCCGGGAGCAGAGCGAGAACCCCTGTCCGGCCGTCGACTCCAGCAGCAGATACGGGTCGTCGTCATGGGTCAGCTCGTCGAGGAGCGGCCTCATGTGCGCCCGTACCTGCGCCAGGGCCTCCGCGCGCGGCCGGCCGCCGGTCGCCGAGCCGGTGTGCACCACGACGCCCAGGGCGCCGATCTCGCGGGCCCGGCGCAGGGAGTGGCGCAGCGAGTCCACGGACTTCTCCACGGTGGCCTCGGTGTGCGAGCCGAAATTGATCAGGTACGGGGCGTGGACGTACGCCGGTATCGACTCGGCTGCACATTCGGCGCGGAACTGTTCGTCCTGCGCGGGGTTCCCGGTGGGCGTGGCCCAGCCGCGTGGATTGGCGACGAAGACCTGGACGGCCTCCGCCCCCATCTCGCGGGCGTAGGGCAGGCCGACTCTGGCGAGGCCGCCGGCCACGGGGATGTGGCCGCCGACGGGGTTGCGCATATGGATCTAGAGCCCCTTGGTCTTGATGGTGATGGTGCTGCCCTCGGGGGCCTGTTCGCCGCCGTCCACGGACTGGCTGGCGATCTTGTCGCTGAAGGAGAGGAACGGACGGTCGACCTTGACCTCGAAGCCCGCCGCCTTCAGCAGGCTCGTCGCCTGGTCGACGTCCTTGCCGGTGACGTCCGGTACGTCGATCATCCGCGGGCCCTTGGAGACCGTGAGCGTGATGGTGTCGCCCTCGGCGACCTGGGCACCCTGACCCGGGGACTGGCGCGCGATGTCGCCCTCGGCCTCGGGAGAGTTGACGCGGCCGGGCAGCACCTCGGCCTTCAGCCCCTCCTCGTCCAGTGCGGCGGTGGCGTCCTGGACCGACAGTCCGGTGACATCGGGGACATCGACCGGGCTGCCCTTGCTGACGACCAGGGCGACCGCGGAGTCGGGGTGGCGCTCGGTGCCCGCTCCGGGATCCGTACGGATCACGTCGCCCCGGTCGAATTCCCCGCTGAACTCCCTGGTGACCATGCCGGGCACCAGCCCGCTCTTCTTCAGCGTCTGCCGGGCCTCGGCCAGCGCGATGCCCTCGACGTGGGGCACCTTCACGATCTCCGGGCCGCGGGAGACGGTGATCGTCACCGAGCCGTTGCCCCGGATCCGGGCGCCGGACTTCGGATCGCTGCCGATGACCTTGCCACGCTCGACGCTGTCGCTGTAGGCCCGCTTGACGCCCTTCAGCTCCAGCCCGGAGGCCGAGAGCCGCTGCTCGGCCGCCTTCTCGGTCTGGCCGAGCAGGGAGGGGACCCGGGTGAACTGCCCCGAGTTGATGTACCAGACGCCGGAACCGACCCCGAGCACCAGCAGCACGGCGACGATCGCGGCGAGCATTCCGCGCCGCGGCCCGCGTCGGGCCTGCTCGGGCGGCAGCGGCGGGGGCATCTCCAGCCGGCTGGTGTGGTGGGCGGTGCCCTGACCGGCCGGGAGCACCCGTGGGATCACGCTCGTGCGGTCCTCGGCGGCGTCGTGCACCTCGGCGAGGGCCTGCGGCGGTACGGCGTCCAGTTGTTCGTCGGTGAGCGCGGCGCGCGCGGTGCGGGCCTCGGCCAGCAGGGCCACCGCGTCGAGCGGGCGGACCTCGGGGTCACGGGCGGTGGCGCTCGCGACCAGGTGGTCCAGCTCGACCGGGAGCCCGGGGACGACTGCCGAGGGGGCCGGGACGTCCTCGTTGAGGTGCTGGTAGATGACCTGGGCGGGGGAGTCCCCGGTGTGCGGCTTGGCACCCGTCAGCATCTCGTACAGCACGACACCGCAGGCGTACACATCGGCGCGGGTGTCCGCCGTGCCGTGCTCGATCTGCTCGGGGGCGAGGTAGGAGACGGTGCCCAGGACGGATCCGGTGGTGTTGGTGTCGGAGCCCACAGCCCGCACGAGGCCGAAATCCGCGACCTTCACCCGGCCGTCGTCCCCTATCAGGACGTTCTCCGGCTTCATGTCGCGGTGCACGAACCCCGCCCGGTGTGCGGCTCCGAGCGCTGCGAGGACCGGCTCCAGGATGTCCAGGGCGGCGCGCGGCTGCAGGGCGCCGCGCTCGCGCAGGACGTCGCGCAGCGTGCAGCCCGCGACGTACTCCATCGCCAGGTAGACGTACGCCCCCTGGGCGCCCTGGTCGAAGACGGCGACCACATTGGGGTGCGCGAGCCTGGCCACCGACTTGGCCTCGCGGATGAAACGCTCGACGAACGAGACGTCGGTCGCGAGCGCCGGATGCATCACCTTGAGGGCGAGCACCCGGTCGAGCCGGGTGTCCATGGCCCGGTAGACCGTGGCCATCCCGCCCACGGCGATGCGGGCATCGACGCGGTAACGGCCGTCGAGCAGCTGCCCGACAAGCGGGTCCTGGAGGGTCATATCCACGCAGTCGAGTCTACGAGCCGGCGCGGACACGACTGGCGGGCCGGGGCGATCCCGGGGCCGTACTGCAGCCGAGCCGTGACAGGGACATGCACTTCAGTACCGTACGGACCCGGGAGCGCGCGCTCAGAACGCCGGCCGCTCCGGGTCCAGCACCGCCCGCCCCTCCACCGGTGAGGAGGCCTCGGCGAAGTGGCGCCGCGGGATCCGGCCCGCGCGGTACGCCAGGCGCCCGCCGTCCACCGCGTGCCGCATCGCGGCCGCCATCAGCTCGGGCTCCTGCGCCCGGGTCACAGCCGACGCCAGCATCACCGCCGCGCACCCCAGCTCCATCGCGAGCGCCGCGTCCGAGGCGGTCCCGGCGCCCGCGTCGAGAATGACCGGAACCCGGGCCTGCTCGACGATCAGCCGGAAGTTGTGCGGGTTGCGGATGCCGAGCCCGGAGCCGATGGGGGAGCCGAGGGGCATGATCGCCGCGCATCCCACGTCCTCCAGCTTCCGGGCGAGCACCGGGTCGTCGCTGGTGTACGGCAGGACGGTGAACCCGTCGTCCACCAGGGTCTCCGCGGCGTCCAGCAGCTCGATCGGGTCGGGCAGCAGAGTCCGCTCGTCGGCCACGACCTCCAGCTTGATCCAGTCGGTGCCCAGCGCCTCGCGGGCCAGCCGGGCGGTCAGCACGGCCTCGCCCGCGGTGAAGCAGCCCGCCGTGTTCGGCAGGACGCGGATCGAGAGACGTTCGAGGACGGAGAGGACCGAGCCCTGCACGGTCGGGTCGAGGCGGCGCATCGCGACGGTGGTCAGCTCGGTGCCGGATGCTGTCAGGGAGCGTTCGAGTACGTCGAGGCTGGGCGCCCCGCCCGTTCCCATGATCAGGCGGGAGCCGAACGTGGTGCCGCCGAGGGCGAAGAGATCGTCGGACATGGTCAGCCTCCCTGGACGGCGGTGAGGACTTCGATCCGGTCGCCGTCGGCGAGGGCGGCGTCCGCCCAGCGGCTGCGCGGGACGACGGTCTCGTTGAGAGCCGCGGCAACCCCGGAGGGCGCCGCCGTCAGAGTCGCGACAAGGGTCTCCAGGGTGGTGCCCGCGGCGATCGAACGGGGATCGCCGTTCACGGAGACGGTGAGCGGAAGGGAGTCGGTCATGCGGGCTGCTCCTGACGTACGGAGGAGGAAGGCGGTACCGGGGCGGGTGCGAACCGTCCGGGGGCGAAGGGGCGGGCCACGGCCGGCAGCTCGCCGGTGGTCAACAGCTCGGCCATGGCGTCACCGGTGACGGGGGTCAGCAGGACGCCGTTGCGGTGGTGGCCGGTGGCGAGGTGGAGGCCGGGCAGGGCGGTGGGGCCGAGCAGCGGGGCGTTGTCGGGGGAGGCGGGGCGAAGGCCGGCCCGGGTCTCGGTGAGCGGCAGTTCGGTGATGCCGGGCACCAGCTCGTGGGCGTCGCGCAGCAGCTCGTACACCCCGCCCGCCGTGACGGTGGTGTCCCAGCCCATCTCCTCGCTGGTCGCGCCGACGACGAGCTCGCCGTTCTCGCGCGGGACGAGATAGACGTGGCTGCCCCGGACCACGGCCCGCACGGTGCGGGTGAGGAACGGCGCGTACGCGGCGGGCACCGTCAGCCGGAGCACCTGTCCCTTTACGGGCCGCACCGGGGGGACGACCTCGTCCGGCAGCCCGGCGAGCCGCCCGCTGCGGCTGCCCGCGGCGAGTACGACCTGGTCGGCGACCAGCTCCGTACCGGCCGCGAGTACGGCTCCGGCGGCCCGGCCCCGTCTCACGCCGAGGCGTTCCACCCAGTCGCGGTGGAAGACCACACCGGCCCGCTCGCAGGCCGTCAGCAGTGCGGCGGCCAGCCGGCGGGGATCGACCTGGTGGTCGCCGTCGACCCGCAGACCGCCGCGTACGCCCGGCGCCAGCATGGGCTCCAGTCGGCGGCACTCACGGCCGGTGAGCCACTCCGACTCCAGCCCCGAACGCTGCTGCAGCGCGTGCAGCTCCCGCAGATGGGCGCGGTCGTCGGAGTCCAGGGCGACCGCCAGGGTGCCACAGGTGCGGAAGCCGATGCCCTGGCCGCTCGCCGCCTCCAGTTCGGCCGCGAAGGCCGGGTAGCGCGCGGCGGACGCGACATTGAGGCCGAGCAGCATCTGCTCGCCGTAGTGGAGTTCGGTGACGGCGGCGAGCATCCCGGCCGCGACCTGGGCGGCCCCGCCGCCCGGTTCGGGGTCGACGACCGCGGTGCGCAGACCGTGCTGCGCAGCCCGCCAGGCGGTCACCAGACCGATGATCCCGCCCCCGATGACGAGGACGTCGGATCCTTGTGCGGATACGGATGTGTTCCCGGAAGAACGCATGGGCGTCCAGCCCCTCCCTTCGCCGGCATGACCCGGATCAGGTTCGTACGGTCGGAGGCCGCCCAGCCTCCCTCTCAGCCCGGTGCGTCCGGGCTCCCGCGAGTGCCTTACGGTGGCCACCCTAGACCCCGTTCCCCGGACCCTGTAAGGGAGCAGTCACCGTGGCCCGTTCGCTCGACGGACTCGTCCTCTCGCCGGTCGCCGACCAGGCGCCGGGCCAGGTCGGCACCCGTACCCGCTTCACGTACCACGAGGCGGACGGCCGGATCTGGGCCGAGTACGCGGGCGGCGACGTGGTCCGGGGCCATCTCGTCGGCACCAGGACCGCCGATCGACTCGACTTCCGGTACGTCCAGTTGAAGCAGGACGGAACGACATCTTCCGGACACTGCATCTCCACCGTCGTCGACCTCGCGGACGGCCGGGTGCGGCTGGACGAGCGGTGGGAGTGGGAGTCGCAGGAGGGCAGCGGGACGAGTGTGGTCGAGGAACTGTCTGGCTGACGGATCGTCAGATGCTTAAGGTGGACAGGTGAGCGAGCAGCAGACTGAGCAGCCGGACCGGCGGACCGAGCGCCGCATCGTCATCGTCGGTGCGGGCATGGCCGGTGTGCAGACCGCCGTGGCCCTGCGGGAACAGGGCTTCACCGGCCCGGTCACCCTGATCGGAGCCGAACCCCACCAGCCCTACGACCGGCCGCCGCTGTCCAAGGCGGTGCTGCTCGGCAAGGCCGAGGACTCCGCCTTCGACATCGACTTCGAGGCGCTCGACATCGAGCTGCAACTGGGCCGCGACGTGACCGGCGTGCGGTCCGCGGCGCACGAACTGGACACCCCGACGGGCCCCGTCCCGTACGACGTCCTGGTCATCGCCACCGGCGCCGAACCGGTCGAGCTCCCGGGCTCGGAGGGTGTGCGCGGCGTCCATCTGCTGCGCACTCTCGACGACGCCGCACGGCTGCGGCCGGTCCTCGGTGAGCAGCACACCGTCGTGGTGGTCGGTGCCGGATGGATCGGCGCGGAGTTCGCCACCGCGGCCCGCGCCGCGGGCTGCGAGGTCACCGTCGTCGAGGCCGCCGACCGGCCGCTCGCGGGCGTCCTGCCCGCCGAGGTCGCCGCCCCGATGGCCCGCTGGTACGGGGAGAGCGGCGCCGAACTCCTCACCGGTGCCCCGGTGGCCCGCATCGAGCCCGGCCGCGTGGTCCTCGCCGACGGCCGCGCACTCGAGGCCGGAGCGGTGGTCGTCGGGATCGGTGCCCGGCCCGCCACCGCCTGGCTGGCCGGCTCCGGCATCGCGCTCGGACCGGACGGATCGGTGACCGCCGACGAAGCGCTGCGCACCTCGCTGCCCGATGTGTACGCCGTCGGGGACTGCGCCTCCTTCCCCTCCGCGCGGTACGGCGCGCGCCTCCTCGTCCACCACTGGGACAACGCCGTCCAGGGGCCGCGGACCGCCGCCGCCAACATCATCGGCGCCGGATCCGGCGGGGCGCCGCAGCCGCTCACGTACGACCCCGTGCCGTACTTCTGGTCCGAGCAGTTCGACCGGTTCGTGCAGTACGCGGGCCATCACGGGGGTGCCGACACGCTGCTGTGGCGCGGCGACCCGGACGGTGCCGCCTGGTCGGTGCTGTGGCTGCGGGACGGCGCGCTGGTCGCCGTCCTCGCCGTCGGCCGGCCACGCGACCTGGCCCAGGGGCGCAAGCTCATCGAGGCGGGGGCGCGGCTCGATCCGGTGCGGGCGGCCGATCCCTCCGTACCGCTGAAATCGACGGTGCGTCAGTAGGAAGCCGACGGATCCGTGACGGGTGCCGGTGTCCAATCCCCTTCGTGCGGACGCCTCTTGGCTGGGCGTCGGCAGGGGGGCTCCACCAGCACCGACGTCACCTTCCCGCGCAGTCCGACCGGCGGGCGCCTGCAGGTCTGCGCACGCGGCGGCTGCGACGAGCAGTGGTTCGACGCGGTCCCCAGCGACCTCTCGGCCACCGCCCCCGACTGCCTCTGCGGCGGCGGCCCCTGCCGAGAGGTGCAGATCACGGCGGACGGGCGCCCTGCGAGCCTCGCCCAGCCGTATCCGGTCGTCCACTCCGGCGGCATCGTGCCGAACCATGACGGGCGGGCGTACCAGCGCACAGCGGTACGCCTGGTCCTACCCCGTCGACGCCGACATGGACATCCCGTTCTACGGCGACTACGACAACTACGACCTGAGGGCCTCCGTCACCCTGCGCCGTGTGCTGATCGACACCTCCCGGACGGGCTCCGCGGGCCCGTGGTGCACGGACGACACCACGCTGCCCGTGCGACCTGGCCCGCACGGGCGGCGTGGTCACCGCCGCGGACGGAGCCTCGGCCGAGAAGTACCGGGGCACCACCGACACCGGAGCCTGTTGCTCGCCTCTCCTGGAGTCGGCCCACGGCTGGGTCACCGGCGACAAGCAGTCCCGTTGCCGCGTCGCGGAGGTGGTTCGCGGGGCCCTGAAGGGATGAGTCCGGGTATCGGCTGTCGGTGCGGGATGGCAGGCTTGTCCTGTGACCGAGATTGACGCAAAGATCGATGCTCTCGTCCCTGCCTGGCTCCACCTCCCCGACATCGCAGAAATGTTCGATGTCGAGGTGACACGGGTGCGGCAGCTGGTCAAGGAAGGCCAGCTCATCGCCGTACGACGTGGTGAGAACCGGGCGCTCCAGGTGCCTGCTGCCTTCATCGACGGCAACAAGGTGGTCAAGGGCCTCTCCGGCACCCTGACGCTCCTGAGGGACGACGGCTTCTCCGACGAAGAGATGCTGGAATGGCTCTTCACCCCTGACCCGACCCTGCCGGGTACCCCCGCACAGGCACTGAGCGAGAATCGCGGCACGGAGGTGAAGCGCCGCGCCCAGGCGCTCGCCGTCTGACCGGGACGACCGCACGAGGGTACGGGCCGTGCGCCTGCGCACGGCCCGCACCGCCGCGTCGAGCCGCCCCGTCGTACCGCTCCGCACCACCGGCCGCACCGCTCCGTCCCAAGGGGGAACCGCACCATGCCCACGCCTCGCGCGCTGCTGTCCGACGCCCGGCTCTATCTGTGCACGGACGCCCGCAGGCGCGAGGGCGACCTCCCCGAGTTCCTCGACGCCGTGCTCTCCTCCGGCGTCGACATCGTCCAGCTGCGCGACAAGGGCATGGAAGCGGCCGAGGAGCTCGAGCACCTCGCGGTCTTCGCCGACGCCTGCAGGCGCCACGGCGCGCTGCTCGCGGTGAACGACCGGGCCGATGTCGCTCATGCCATCGGCTCCGATGTGCTCCACCTCGGCCAGGGGGACCTGCCCGTGCCCGCGGCCCGGGCCATCATCGGCGAGGACGTGGTGATCGGCCGCTCCACACACGCCGAGTCCGAGGTCGACGCGGCCGTCGCCGAGCCCGGCGTGGACTACTTCTGCACCGGACCCTGCTGGCCCACCCCGACCAAGCCCGGCCGGCACGCCCCGGGCCTCGACCTCGTGCGGTACGCCGCCTCGCTCGGCCGGACGCGCCCGTGGTTCGCCATCGGCGGGATCGACGCGGACAACCTCGACGAGGTGCTGGACGCGGGGGCGCGCAGGATCGTGGTCGTACGGGCCATCACCGAGGCCGACGATCCGGCTGCGGCCGCCGCCGGGCTCGCGAAGCGGATCAGGGCACGCGCCGACGTCTGACAAACACGTCGGGAAAGACGCGGAGCAGCCATGAACGACCGGGTCCGCCCCGGGGCTGCGCGAAGGGTGTCCGAGGGGTGGACAAACCACCAGTCAATTCGGGCAATTGCCGCTGGTCTGGTTGGGGCACCGTCGAGCCCTGGTTAACCTTCAGTATGGCCCTTGGCACTCCTTCTACCAGGACAGATCACGCACGCACCGTGCGTGACCTTCTGGCGACCGGCAAGACGTCGTATTCGTTCGAGTTCTGGGCGCCCAAAACCGAGAAGGGCGAGCGGAATCTCTGGAATGCGCTGCGCCGTGTCGAGGCGGTGAGGCCGAGCTTCGTCTCCGTCACGTACGGTGCCGGCGGCTCCACCCGGGCCGGAACGGTGCGGGCCACCCAGCAGATCGCGGCCGATTCCACGCTCACCCCGGTCGCCCATCTGACCGCCGTCAACCACTCCGTCGCCGAACTCCGCAACATGATCGGGCAGTACGCGGACGCCGGAATCAGGAACATCCTCGCCGTGCGCGGCGACCCGCCGGGCGACCCGATGGGTGAGTGGGTCGAGCACCCGCAGGGTGTGCGGTACGCGGCCGATCTCGTCCGGCTCATCAAGGAATCCGGCGATTTCTGTGTCGGCGTCGCCGCATTTCCCGAGATGCACCCGCGCTCGACCGACTGGGACACCGACATCCAGCATTTCGTGGACAAGTGCCGTGCCGGCGCCGACTATGCGATCACGCAGATGTTCTTCAATCCGGACGACTATTTGCGTATGCGTGACCGAGTGGTTGCTGCGGGTTGCGACACGCCGATCATCCCCGAGGTCATGCCGCTCACCAGTGTCAAGCAGTTGGAGCGGTTTCCGCAGCTCAGCAACGCGTCGCTGCCGTCGTCGCTGAAAGAACGCATCCTCGCCGTCAAGGACGATCCCGCCGCTGTACGCTCCATTGGGATTGAGTTCGCGACGGAGTTCTGCGCGAGGCTGCGTTCCGAGGGTGTACCCGGACTGCACTTCATCACGCTCAACAACTCGACGGCGACGCTCGAAATCTACGAGAATCTCGGACTGCACAAGCAGTCGTGACCGGCCGTACCCGCCACGATCCGGGGGCGGTGGCCGTAGAAGGGGGCGGGCATGGGCTGGACGGTCCTCTACATCGCGTTCGGCATCGTGGCGTTGTGGCTGCTCGGCGAGGTACTGCTGCAGTACAAGGCGCGCCTTCGCTGGCGACTGCTCGCCTTCGCCGGCTTCGCCTGTGTGGTCGTCGGCGTGCTGATGCCGTCCGTGTTCGTCATCGCCGTCGGCGCGATCGCGTTCGCCACCGGCCAGACGTACGTCACGCTCTCGTTCCGGCGCGGTTTCTCGACCGGCTGGGCCATCGGCGGCAGTCCGGGCGAGAGCCGTCGCCGCCGGTCGGGGGGCGCCCGGGACATCCACCGGGAGCCCACGCTGGAGGTGTCGGACCTGGAGATGGAGTACGACCACTCGGACCAGGACGAGGCGAAGAAGCCCGCTCCCGCGAGCGGGGCCGCGGTCTACGAGCCGGAGCCGCTGCCCGACGACACCGGGCAGTACGGCATCTACACCGACCCCCAGCGCGCGCAGCAGTCCCCGTACGCCTCCTACGACCCGTACCCGGACTACTCCACGTACACCGCGCCCGCCCAGGACTCGTACGCCGGCCAGGACAGCTACGGCGGGCAGGGCACGTACGCGGGCCAGGACTCCTACGCCGGGCAGTACGACTACGGCACGGACCGGCAGCAGTACGCCGCGTACTCCGACCCGTACATCGGCACCACCACCGGCTCCCCGCAGTACGGGGCGCAGGACCCGTACGCGAGCCATGACAGCTACGGCGGTCAGCAGCAGTTCACAGCAGACCCCTACGCCCAGCAGTACGCCTCCGAGACGCCGCCGGGCGGCGTCTGGGTGCCGCAGCAGCGCGAGGGCGAGCATTACGCGCCGCTGCCACCGGAGCAGCCCGCACAGCCCGCGCCGTTCCCGAACGGCTACGACACCGGACACAACGACCAGTACCGCTACTGACGGGACAGGCCGCGCCGTCGGGCGAAGGCCGAGCTCGTCGGCCGCCGGACGACGGAGCGGTGACCGGACGTGCCCGGCATCCGCCCCTCAGGGGCACCGGGCCCCTCACTGGGAGCCGCGGAAGCCGTCCCCCTCCACGATGAGCCCGGCGACGAGCGCTCCCGACATCCCGGCGTGCGCGAGCCCGCCGCCCGGGTGCGACCAGCCACCCGCGAGGTAGAGCCCGGGCAGCCGGGTGCGGTTGCCCGGATGCAGATACGCGCCCCCGGCCCCGGCGAGCGCGGGCGCGGGCACCGAGCCGCCCTCGGCGCCGGTGTCGGCCGCGCTCTCCAGGGGCGTCCGCACCTCGGCGTGGAGCACCCGCTCCCGTATCCCGGGAACGGCCGCGTCGGCCGCCTCGATCAGCGTGGCTGCGTACCGCTCGCGCAGCGCACCGTCCGTCCAGTCCACCGCGCCGTGCGGGGCGACCGTCGCCGTCAGCGTCACGGCCTCGTGGGCGTCGTCGGGGCGGGTTGCGGGATCGTCGGGGCGGATCACCGTCACCGTGGGGCCTGCGGCGAGCCGACCGCCGAACACCGCCTCGCGCTCCGCCGCGCCGTCCGCGCCGTGCACCACCGTCCGGTGCGCCGCGTCCGCGGGCAGGGCGCCGCGCAGCGACAGCAGGACCTGGAACCGGCCCGGCACCGGCGTCCCGCCGCCCGGTCGCGGCTGGGCCGTCACATCACCGCTCTGCCAGAGCCCCTGACCCGGCACCAGATCCGGGTGCGGCCAGGCCCCCAGCACCACGTGGTCGGCCTCCGCGACCGTGCCCGCGGCGAGCTCGACGCCCGCTGCCCGGCCGTCCTTCTCCACGACCCGGGCCACCTCGGCGCCGAAGACGAACTCCACCTTCCGGGCCAGGCAGCGCTCGTACACCGCCTGCGCCAGCGCCCGGATTCCGCCCGCCACGTACCAGCTGCCGAACGTCTCCTCCATGTACGGCAGGAGGGCCGCGCTCGCCGGTGCGCGCAGCGGATCGAGGCCGTACGCCAGCGCGTATCCGTCGAGGAGAGCGGCCAGCCGGGGGTCCGTCAGCTCCCAGGCGCCGACCTCCGCGACCGTGCCCGCCAGGCGTGCTGAGCGCAGCAGCCGGCGCTGCCGGAGAGCGGGGTACGGATCGCGGCCCAGCACCTCCCAGTCGGCGCGCAACGGCTCCTCGAGCAGTGGCCGCCGGGACCGGTCCCAGGCATCGCGGGCCCGGTCCAGGAACCCGCCCCAGCTGCCGCCCGCACCGGCCCCCAGCGCACTGTCCAGGGCGGCGACCACCCCGGCGCGCGAGGCGTTCGGCAGCGAGACCGCCGTGCCGTCGGCGAAGATATGGTGGCTCGCCGGGTCGACCTGCGTCATCGTGACGCACCGCTCCAGCGGCTCCTTGCCGGTCTTCACGAACAGGTCGCGGTAGACGGCGGGCAGATGCAGCAGCGAGGGGCCGGTGTCGAAGGCGAAGCCGTCGCGGGCATACCGGCCGACCGAGCCGCCGAAGGTCTCCGACCGCTCGTACACCGTCACCCGGTGCCCTGCCACGGCCAGCCGGGCGGCCGCTGCCATCGCGCCCATCCCGGCGCCGATCACCGCAATACGTGCCATGTCAGTGACCTTAGCGGCCGGCACCGACAGCTCAGCCGGAAGGCCAGTGCGAACGAGGCGCCGAAGGCCCCGACCCCGCTCCGGCCAGGTGTTTCTCCCCCCGCCGCTGCGCTCTGCGGCGCAGGAACCGGCGGATGCGGGAGGCCAGGAAGATCACTACCACCAGGCCGAGGAGGAGCAGGGTCGCGGCGATGACCGCCGCCGCCAGCGGATGGAATATCGCGAACGTGATGATCCCGGCGACGCCGAGGTCCTCGGCCGCGCTCACCGCGATGTTGCTGAACGGCTCGGGGGAGGTGTTCACCGCCATCCTGGTGCCCGTCTTCACCAGATGGCTCATCAGCGCCGTGGAACCGCCGACGGCCCCGGCCGCGAGCTCCGGCAGCGAACCGCTCTCTCCGGCCAGCAGCGCCGCCACGACAGCCCCGGCGACCGGCCTGATGACGGTGTGCACCGAGTCCCAGACCGAGTCCACGTAAGGGATCTTGTCCGCGACCGTCTCGCACAGGAAGAGAACGGCGGCCACCACGAGCACATCGGTGCGCTGCAGCGACGCGGGCACCTCGTCGCTGATTCCGGTCGCGCCGAAGATGCCGAGCAACAGGACCACCGCGTAGGCGTTGATCCCGCTCGCCCAGCCACTTGTGAACACCAGGGGGAGTACGGACACGGACGCGATCGTAACCAGGAGCGTGCCGCTCCGGGTGGGGTCCGGTGCGCATCTCTGAGTATCCGTACCTAGTCGGCGAGATGAGTAGGTGCGCGGATGGGTTCCCACCTGCGCAGACGGAAGAGTGGAGGGCACGGAAGGGGCGCAGCGCCGGTACCGCCGACACGGGGCGGCGGAACGGGTGCCGCACTCCTTCCGGAACGGGGGCGCACGGGGGTGCGCAACGGAGAGCCGCGGACCACGGGGGAACACACGGGGGTCACGGGGGAAGGCTTTCCGGCAGTGCAGGAAGCGCCGGTCGGGCGAGGCTCGGGGGGATCGAGCCTCGCAGGACCGGCGCTTCCGCGTGTGCGGACGTCGCCCCGGGGCGGGTGTGTCAGTGCCCGCTGACCCGGCCGTGCAGCAGCAGGGACAGTGCCGAGTGCACATCGTCCATGGACCGCTCCGGCTGGAACGCTTTCCAGTCCAGGGCCGCCACCAGGACCATGCCGACCAGCGCGGCCGCCGTCAGCGGGATGTCGATCTCCTCGCTGAGCTCACCGTTGCCGACGCCCTCGCGCAACACGTCCTCGACCACGGCGACGGCCTCCTGACGTACCACCAGGAGGGTCGACTGCCAGGCGCGGTTGGTGCGCCACAGCTCGGCGACGTACAGCTGGGTGAAGGCCGGATAGCGGTCGATGAAGGCCAGACCGGCCCTGATCATCGCGTCCAGGGCCTCGACCCGGGTACCGCCGTGCTTCGCCGTCTCCTCGGCCGCTGACCGCAGCGAAGCGGTCAGCAGCCCGACACCGTGCCGCAGCAGTTCCTCGAAGAGCTCGGTCTTGCTCTTGAAGTTGTAGTAGACCGTGCCCTTGGCGACCCCGGCGCGCTCGGCGATCTCGTCGACCGTGGTCGCCGAGAAACCCTTCTCGGCGATGAGAGTGACGGCCGCCTCGTAGAGCTTCTGCCGGGTGGCCTGGCGGCGCGTGGTGCTACTGCTTTCCATGCGCTCGATTCTCACAGGTCCGGGCGCGCTCACAGGCTCAGCTCCGGATGCAGCCGGTCCAGCGTCCACACCTGCTTGCGCCGGGCCGATACCGCGGTCAGGGCCAACGCCCCCGCGGTGAACGCCAGCAGCACCGCGCAGCCCTGCCAGACCGGGCCCAGCCCGCCGCCCGTGATCAGCCGGCGCAGGCTCTCGACGATGTAGCTCATCGGCAGGTACGGGTGGATCGCACCGAAGAAGCCGGGGCTGGTCTGGACGGGATATGTGCCCCCGGCCGAGGTCAGCTGCAGCATCAGCACCGCGAGCACGAGGATCCGTCCCGCCGCACCGAACCGGGCGTTCAGCCACTGCACGATCGCACCGAAGCAGCAGGTCACGAGGGCGAGGAAGCCGATCGTCCCGGCGGCATGGGCCATCTGCAGCCCCAGCCCCCAGTGCAGTACGGACATCAGGGCCGCCACCTGGAGCAGACCGATCGCGGCCACCGGCAGCCACCCGGCGAAGGCGATGCGCCACGCGGAGGCCCCCGCGGCGAGCGCCCGCCGATTGAGCGGCTGGATCAGCATGTACGCCACCATCGCGCCGACCCAGAGGGAGAGCGGGATGAAGTAGGGCGCGAATCCGGTGCCGTAGTTGGGGGCCCGGTGCAGCGACTGGGAGGCGAGCTTGACCGGATCGGCCATGACATCGGTGCGCCGGTCGCGGGCCTCCTTGTCGTAGTCCGGGATCTTGCCGACGCCGTCGTTCAGTCCCTGGGCGAGCGTGACGGAACCGTCGTTCAGCCGGATCAGCCCGCCGTCCAGGTCGGTTGCGCCCGTCTTCAGCCTGCCGACGCCGGTGTTCAGATCGGCGGATCCGGTCTTGGCCGTGGCGAGACCCGTGTGCAGTTCGTCCGCGCCCCTGGCGACCTTGTGGGCACCGGTGTTGAGCGCGTTGATCTTCGCGACGGCGGACTTCAGGTCCTCGTCCAGGTGCGGGGAGTGCTCGGCGAGGGCGTCGGCCTGCTTCTGCAGAGTGGTGAGCTGCCCGCGCAGCTTCTTCAGGTCCCCGTTCTGGTCCTTCACCAGGACGTTCACATCGTCGGCGACCTTGGCGACATCGGCGGCCGCGGTCGTGGCGCGCTTCAGCGGGGGACAGACGGCGGGGTCGGGGAGCGGCTGCTCCGTGCAGCGGGTGCGGTAGACGTCGGCCAGATCGTCGGAGGCCCCGTGGGCGGCGGTCGCCGCGGTGGGCGCCGCCTTCACCAGCACGTCGAGGTTGTCCCGCACGGTCTGCGAGGAATCGGCGACCAGCCGGGCGGTGTCACCGATCGACTTGCCGTTGTCCTTCAGGAACGGGCGGACGTCGGCGGCCACGCCGTTGACCTTGTCGGCGAGGAGCTGGGTGCCGTCGGCGACCTGCCGGGAGCCGGTTTCGAGGTCTCCCGCGCCCTTGTTCAGCTTGGTGATCCCGCTCTCCAGGCGCCCGCTGCCCGCCTTGGCGTCCTTCAAGCCGTCCGCGAGGTCCTTCGAGCCCTTCTTGGCCTTGCCGATCCCGTCCTTGAGGTCGTCGGCGCCCTTGGCCGCCTCGGCCGTCGCGTCGTGGAGGTCGGAGAAGGAGATGAAGATCCGGTCCAGGAAGCCGCGCGAGGCGTTGGTCGAGGCGGCGGTGCGGACCTCGGAGAACACCGTCCGGGAGATCTGCCCGACGATGTAGTTGTTGGCGTCGTTCGTCCGGACCTGGAGAGCGCCGGTCTCGGGGGAGTCGCCCGAACTGGACGCGATCTGCTTGCTGAAGTCCGACGGCATGGTCAGCGAGAGGTAGTAGGTACCGTCCTCGACGCCCCGGCCGGCCTCGGCGGAGCTCACCTCGTGCCACTCGAAGACCTTGGAGTCGAGCAGCTTGGCGGTGATCTCGTCACCCGCCTCGACGCGCTTGCCGGCCGCGGTGGCGCCCTTGTCGTCGTTGACCAGCGCGACGGGGATCTTGTCGAGGCGGCTGTACGGGTCCCAGAAGGACCACAGGTACAGGGCGCCGTAGAGCAGGGGCAGCAGCAGGAGCGCGACCAGTGCGGCGCGGGGCAGCTTCCCCCTGCCGAAACGCTTCAGCTCAAGCGCGGCCAGTCTCGGCGATCGCATCGGCCGTCCCCTCCTCGGTCGCCGTCGCCCCAGGTGCGTCGGTGGTCTCTGCGGTGTCGGTGGTGTCCGTGGTTCCGGCGCTGCCCGTACGCACGGTGATCGCGCCCTCGGGGGCCTGGCTGCAGACGGCGATCACGGTCGTTCCGTCGGCGGCGACGGAGCGCAGCATCTCCCAGGCCTCGGCGCGCTCGGCGTCGGAGAGCTTGAGATCGGTGTCGTCCACGGCGAGCAGCCGCGGGCGGCCGATCAGCGCGAGGGCGACGGACAGCCGCAGCGCCTCCAGCCGTTCCAGATCGCGTACGGAGGTCCGCTCGGCCTTGGGCAGGGTCGTGGGGTCGAGTCCGGCGGCGTCCAGTGCGGCGTCGATCCGGGCCCGGGCCGTGGCGGCGCGCTCCGCGCGCGGGCGGAGCAGGGCACGCAGCGAGCCGTCGAAGCGGTGCTGCAGGAGGGCCCGCTCGCGCAGGTGCTCGGAGACGGTGAGGGCCGGGTCGAGTTCGCTGACGCCGGGGACCGGGCCGAGGGCGCTGATCCTGCGTACGGCGGCCATCTGGCGCGGCAGGCGCAGACCGCCGATCTCCGCACGGCCCTCGGAGGGACGCATCCGGCCGGTCAGAGCGAGCAGCAGACAGGTGCGGCCGGAGCCGGACGGGCCCTCGATCGCGACCAGTGCGCCGGGCCCGGCGTCGATCCGCACGCTCCGGAAGGCCCAGCCGCGCGGTCCTTTGAGCCCGAAGTCCTCGGCGGTGACAGCTGCCCCGTGCGGGCTGTCCACAGGTCCTCCCTTTTTGAACTGACCAGTCAGTGCAAAAGGTAACCCGAACTCGCGATCGAAGCAAAAGTGCAGGTCAGCGGCTGATTGGCGCCGATTGTCAGTGGTGTCCCCCACGATGGATACATACGGCCACGGAGCCGTCACACGACGACAGGAGGTTCGTCATGGCCAACTCGTCCGCAGCAGCCGCCTCTCGGCGCCGCGCAGGCGGCCCTGCCCCCTCACCGACCGGCCCCGCCCCGTCCTCTCCGTCGAGCGGTCCGGCGAACGACGTCCACCCCGTGCTGCGCCGCGCCACGGCGCCGCCCGCAGCCCTCGACCTGCTCGCTCAGGCCCGCATCGGCCTCGACGAAGCCGCCGTGCTCACCGTGCCGAACGAGCGCTATGCCACCGCCCACCTCGCGGCCCTGCGCACCGCCGCCGCCGTGCTCGCCGCACGCGGACGGCCCGAGACCACCAGGCGGCGGCGGGAAAGGATCCGCAGCGCCTGGGAAGTCCTTCCGGAGATCGCCCCGGAGCTCACCGAATGGAGCGCCCTGTTCGCCTCCGGAGCTCTCCGCCGGGCCCGCGCGGAAGCGGGTATACCGGGGGCGGCCAGCAGTCGTGACGCCGACGATCTGCTGCGCGACGTGGCCATGTTCCTGCGCCTCGTCGAGAGGCTGCTGGTCCTCCAGCCGACACTTCCACAGACCCGGAAGGAGCGGCCCGACGCGGGATGACGGCGGCGGTGGCCCGAGGCAATAGGGTGGACAGTACCCGCATCACCTGCACTGTTCACGCTCCGCCGTCAGCGGCGGCACCGTGCCGAGGAGTCATCTGCCGTGTCGGACCAGCTGCGCCCCCGCGCCTCCCTCCGTACCGCCGTGGTCTGGGACGTCCTGAAGGACGCCCTCGACCGCCAGGTCAAGGCGACCGGCCGGGACGCCCTGGACGTCCTGGACACCGGTGGCGGCACCGGCAACTTCGCGGTGCCGGTCGCCCGGCTCGGCCACAGGGTCACCGTCGTCGACCCCAGCCCCAACGCGCTCTTCGCGCTGGAGCGCCGCGCCGCCGAGGCCGGGGTCGCCGACCGTGTCCGAGGCGTCCAGGGCGACATCCTCGGTCTGTTCGAGGTGGTCGGCCGCGGTGGGTACGACGCGGTGCTCTGCCACGGCGTCCTGGAGTACGTCGACGACCCCGCCGAGGGCGTACGGAACGCGGTCGACGCACTCCGCCCGTCCGGTGAACTCAGCCTGCTCGCCGCCGGACTCGGCGGCGCCGTCCTGGCCCGGGCGCTCGCCGGGCACTTCACCGAGGCCCGGCGGGCGCTCACCGACCCGGCGGGCCGCTGGGGCGAAGGCGATCCGGTGCCCCGGCGTTACACCGCGGAGCAGCTCACCGAGCTGGTCTCCGCAGCGGGCGTCGAGGTCGGTGCGGTCCACGGGGTACGGGTCTTCGCCGACCTCGTACCGGGCGTCCTGGTGGACACCGAACCCGGTGCGATGGACGCACTGCTCAAGCTGGAGAGCGCCGTCGCGGAACTGCCGGCCTTCCACTCGGTCGCGACCCAGCTGCACGTTCTGGGCACCAAGGGCGCCGAGGGGCGGCCGCAGCGCGGCTGATCAGCAACGAAGCAGCAGACGGAGTACGCCCCAGGACGCCCGATCGGGGGCCGCGCCACGTATGATCGGGGGACACCATCCGGCATGACGGATCGGAGGTTGGGGAATCTACGCCTCAGCAGCTGAGCCGTCGTGGCGGCCCGGACTGGCTGATTGGCGATGAGGGCGGGTTTCACGGGGGCGAATCCCTGCCTATCCTGGAAGGGCCGCATACCGGCCGCCCCCCCGCGGCCGACGACGAGGAGGACTCCGTGCCGCTCTCGGAGCACGAGCAGCGAATGCTCGAGCAGATGGAGCGAGCGCTGTACGCCGAAGATCCCAAGTTCGCGACAGCGCTCGAGGGAAGCGGGCTGCGTACGTACACCCGACGACGGGTCTACCAGGCGGTCGCAGGCTTCCTGGTGGGTATCGCGCTCCTCATGGCCGGAATGGTCGCCCAGCAGATCTGGATCAGCGTGGTGGGATTCCTCGTCATGCTGGGCTGTGCGGTCCTTGCGGTCACTGGTTGGCGCAAGGCGCCCAAGCCCGGCGAGCAGCAGGCAGCCGGCGGCGGGAGCGAGCGCCGACAGTCCAAGCCACGCCGAACGGTGATGAACCGGATCGAGCAGCGGTGGCAGCGACGCCGCGACGAGCAGGGCCAGTAACGCTTCGGAAAAACGATGGGTGAGGGGCGGCCGCAGAAATG